>JBMYLY010000028.1:0-17349 GCA_049596815.1 Flavobacteriaceae bacterium
TTGTGTCAAGAACACAATGTATTGTTTATGGCTGATGAAATACAAACCGGTATTGGCCGTACGGGTTCTTTGTTAGCGGTATGTGGTGATTGTAGCTGTGGTCAATCTTGCCAACAACAAGAAGACACCTATGCCCGCCCTGATATTTTGATTTTGGGTAAAGCTTTGAGTGGAGGCGTATATCCCGTCTCAGCCGTGTTGGCCAACAGGGAGGTTATGTCTGTGATTCAGCCTGGAGAACATGGTAGTACATTTGGCGGAAACCCTGTTGCAAGTGCGGTGGCCGTAGCCGCTTTGGAAGTTGTGCGCGATGAAAAATTGGCTCAAAACGCCCGCCGCTTGGGTGAACTATTCAGATCCAAGATGCAAGCCTATATAGATCAAAGTCAGATTGTGAGTCTGGTACGCGGCCGGGGTTTACTCAATGCCATTGTGATCAATGATCATCCAGAAGGAGATACTGCTTGGAACATATGTGTGGCCCTTATGCAAAAGGGTTTGTTGGCCAAACCCACCCACGGAAACATCATCCGGTTTGCGCCCCCACTTGTCATCAACGAGCAACAATTGTTGGCATGCGTGGATATCATCACTGACACGCTTCAAAAGTTTGAACCCTAATACCCCATAATCTATATGAACCCCATCTATTTTGACAATGCTGCGACCACACCTATACTACCCGAGGTTGTAGCCCGTATGCAAAAGGTTTTGTCTGCCCAATTTGGCAATCCTTCCTCTGTGCATGGTACAGGTCGAGAGGCCAAAGCCATAGTAGAGACAGCACGTAAGACCATTGCCAAAGAACTCAACGTCAAGCCCGCAGAAATTATTTTCACTTCGGGTGGTACGGAGGGTGACAATATGATACTCACAAGTGCCGTACAATCATTGGGGGTGAAGACCATCATCACTTCTCCCATAGAACACCATGCCGTTTTGCATGCGGTAGAACACCTCCAACAAACTTTTGGAGTGCAGGTTTGGTATGTAGGCATAAAACCCAGTGGTGAAATTGATTATGATGATTTGGTGCGTTTGCTTCAACAAGATGACTCCAAAAAGTTGGTAAGTCTGATGCATATCAACAACGAATTGGGTACTTTTATAGACCTTCATCGAGTGGCAAATTTGTGCAAGGATAACAACGCTTTGTTTCATTCGGACACCGTACAGTCTGTGGGTCACTACCGACTGGATCTTTCAGAAATTCCCATAGATTTTTTGGTGGCTGCTGCCCATAAGTTTCACGGCCCTAAAGGAGTGGGTTTTGTATTTGTGCGTAAAAGCTCAGGTTTGGCTCCCATGATTCATGGAGGTGCTCAAGAACGGGGTTTGCGTGCTGGCACGGAATCCGTTCACAACATCGCCGGAATGGAAGAGGCCTTTATGCAGGCCTACAAAAACATGGATGAGGACCAAGCCTATATATCCGACCTGAAATCCTATGCATTGAAAGCACTGCAAAAAGCCTTTCCGGATGCGCATTTTAATGGTTGTTGTGCTGATTTGAATCAAAGCACCTATACCATCATCAATGTGCGTTTGCCCATACCTGAAGACAAAGCGACTCTCTTAGGCTTTAGTTTGGATTTGCAAGGCATTGCATGCTCCAAAGGAAGTGCTTGCCAGTCGGGAAGCGAATCGGGGTCACATGTGTTGGAACATATTTTGGATGAAGAACAACAGGCCATGCCCTCCGTCAGGATTTCCTTTTCAAAACTCAACACACAAAAAGAAGTCGATCGCTTGGTTGAGGTGCTTTTAGAATACGCCAACAGTTAGAAACCAGCAGTTATTTTCACATTAAACACCCGAGGCGTCATAAAGTTGGGAATGCCAAACTGCCTTTTGCTCGACACATCTCGTACCCAAGTATTGGTAATGGCATTTTGCACATCGAAAATATTAAAGATTTCTATCCCCAAAGCAAAGGTTTCAAATCCTGGGATTTTTTTTCGATTTTGGTTGGGGTCATTCAGTACATAAGAAATTCCCAAATCCGCACGCTTGTAGTCTCTCAGTCTTGCTTGAAAATCATAGGGATTGGCATAGCTAGGTGAGCCCCCCGGCAAACCGGTGTTGTAAACCAAGTTAAGGTTCATTTTCAGAAAGGGCATGCTGGGCACATAGTCTTGAAACAGCATGGCGAACTTCAGCCTTTGGTCGGTAGGTCTGGGGATATATCCTTGACCGTCGATGTTTTCCTCTGTGGACATAAGGCCGAGACTGATCCAAGATTCCGTTCCCGGCACAAACGCTCCGTTGAGGCGCAAATCCAAGCCATAGGCATAACCTGTGGCACTGTTGTCGGCCCTATACCTCAGACGTACATTCTCTATTGTGTAGGGGTTGAGATCACGCAAGCGTTTGTAGTAGAGTTCAGAGCGAAACACAAAAGGCCGGTTCCACATCGTAAAACTCCGTTCGTAACCACCAACAATATGCATGGCTCGTTGGGCTTTCACTTCGGGATTAACCAATCCATCGGCGCCCCTTAACTCTCTGTAAAAAGGCGGTTGCGCATAGTCTCCAACTGCCAACCTATACAAAACCTGTTCCTTGTTTTTGGGTCTAAAACTCAACTGAGCACGTGGGCTGACTATCCATTGGGCGTTTTGAGAATTGACCTGCCATCGGTGGGTGCGAACACCCAAATTGAACCAATACAAGGTGTTTTTCCACAAACCTTTGTGACTCCACTGGCTATAGGCTGTCAGGCGTTGGATGTCTGTTTGGTTGGAAGTTCGCATATTTTGAAAAGCCTCCAACGGGCCGACAAATGGCGTGTACGGATCATCGTTACGGACACTGCCGCTAGGGGGTCGCAATGAAAACCCTGATGAATCAACCACTTCCCACTCGACAAGCCTGTCGTTGATTTGTTCTTTTTTATAGCCCAGTCCCCAATCGATTTGGTGGTTTTTGTGAACGTGCTTTCCTTTGAGTTTGACCTCTGCAATTTGGGCATTGAGGTTGTTTCTGCCGTGTGTGAGTTGTGAGCCAACACCTTGGGTAAACATCACCTCTCCCAGATCGTTTCCACCAATGTCAGTATTGGGTTCACCCAATCGATATTGGGCCAAAATGTCAAAATATTCAGATTCTTGGGCTTGGTAGCCAGACACAATGAGTCGAAAACTGTTATTTGAATTGGGCAACCAAGTTGTTTTTAAGGCTCCTAGCGAGGTCAAGTATCTATCTACCTCGTTGCCCTCATAGAAAACCACCAAAGCCATCGGCTGGTCTATGGTGCCAAAGTTTGTTTGCCTTGTGCTTGGCGCATAATTGTAGCGGTTTATTGAATGAGAAGCTAGAGCGTTGAACACAAGTTTGTCTGAAGCGCGATAGGTGATAATGCTTTGGATATCGGTATAGCTCGGCCTGTAGTTGGTCTGGGTTTCTTTTTGATTGACCAACAAGCTATTGTCTCTATATCGAACCCCGCTAATGGCACTCCATTTTTTCTTTTCGATACCCCAACTGACATTTCCACCTAGCAAGCTCGCAGACATTTTGGTGGCATTGCCCGGCGCGGTTTGGTACTGGATGTCCAAAGCCGAGGACATTTTGTCTCCATAGATGGCTTCAAAACCTCCTGCAGAAAATTGCACTTGCTGAATCAAATCTGGGTTTAAAAAACTAAGTCCCTCTTGTTGCCCGGAGCGTATCAATAATGGACGATAGACCTCAATTTCATTGACATATACCAAGTTTTCGTCATAGTTGCCACCTCGAACGGCATACTGGGTGCTGAGTTCGTTGTTGGCATTGACTCCCGGAAGGCTTAGCAGCAAATTTTCTACTCCGGCATTGGCACCGGAAATGTTCCGAATGGTGGCAGGTGTTAGAACGGTTAGCCCTCTGATTTGGGCTTGGGCATTGGCACGAACAACTACCTCCCCAAATTGATCAATCTCTGTGCTTAGAACCGGGTTTAGCTCAAAAATCTCTCCAGGCTCTAGGGAAATTGTCACCACTGCAGACTTGTGGCCAATATGACTAAAAGTCAAGGTTTGTTGGGTTTTCGGTGATAGGGGTATGGAATAAAACCCGTTTTCGTTGGTGGTGGTTCCTTGGGTGCCTGAAACCACACTGACGTTGGGTAGAGGTAGCTGATTTTGATCGGTAACCAAACCTCGCACAATTCCTTGTTGAGCGTATGAACCCACCCAAAGCATCAACAAAACAAACAAGTACGTTTTTTTCATTTTTTTCTGTAAAATGTCAAGTTATGGGTTGTTGTGTTGCCCACCTGGTCTTTAACGTTGATTTCCAAAAGATGTTTTGTGTCTTCCAGTAAAAAATAATCATCGAACCAAAAGGTGATTTCATCTTTTTTGGGTTCATGCTCAAACAATGCCCATTTGCCATCAATGGTTGCGGTGTAGAATTTTATGCCCGTCTGGTTATCGGAAATTTTAAATCGCAAACTGCGAAAGTTAGAAAGCCATTGGTTGTTGTATTTGCCTACCGGCACTATGGTGGGGGCTATGGTATCTTGGGCAATGGCAAAAACTCCGGTTTGTTTTACACGTGCCTCAAAAAACCCATCTTTCTGTTGGGCACTCAAAAACTGAATCTCATTTTTGGCATTTCGAATTCCCAAATAATGCCCGTGTATGGAGTCGGGTGTTTTGATTCGTATTCGTATCGGCTTGCGAACCGGAATATGCGCTTTCTCGACGTGCAGACTGTCTTCTTCGAACCTGATGTCCAGCTTGTGTTCGTCGAAAAAGCAATTTTTTGTAAGGTAAACTTCCGCGTCTTCATAACGAAACAAGTAGTCCCGGTCTGTATATATGATTTTTCCGGGTGTTTCCTTTTCTGTACTTACGACAACTTCTTGCTCTATTCCCTTAATGGCAACGAACACAAAACGTGTATTCCCGTTGGCATCTGCCGCACGGATGCGATAGGCGTAGTCTTTGTCAGCTTCGATTTGTAAAAGACCGCTTTCGACGGCATCAAAAAAAGGCAGTTCGTTGCCGGCATCACGAAAGAGTTTTTGAACTTTAGATCGCGTCTTGCTATAGCGTGGATAGTCGATTAGGGCATGAATATGTTCGGAGTCAGAAAATCTAAATTTTTCAAATTTGATTTCGTGAACTTTTGAACCATTGGCATGGTCATAGATGCCGATTCCGAATCCGATTTTTCCGATGGCTTGGATTTTTTCGGCTATATAAATGCTATCATTCAATTTTTTCAAAGGGATTTGAATCGGCTTTTTCATGCCATTGATAACGGCAGCTGTGTCCGCCGGATACCCCATGAGGGTATGAATAACAGGTCGTGTGGTGTCGGTTACTTCATAAAAGCCCAAAAGCGGATTGATAGGCATTTGGGTGTCTGTTTCACGTAGCTCAAAATGGAGGTGTGGCCCGAGAGAACCTCCGGTATTTCCAGAGTAGGCTATGACTTCTTTGGTTTCTATGGGAAGGGTTTCGGGGTCCAAGAATAGTTCAACTGGAAAAGACTTTTTTTCATACTGTTTTTGACGTACCAAAGCCGTAATTTTTGGGGAAAAATTTCTCAGGTGGGCATATACTGAGGTGTTGCCGTCAGGGTGAGCGACATACAGAACTTTTCCATAGCCTGAAGTAGCCACCTTGATACGTGCTACGTAGCCCTCCTTGACTGCACGAATCGGGATGCCTTCTCTTCCTTGGGTTTTGATATCGATGCCCGCATGGAAATGACTTCCTCTCAGCTCACCAAAGGTGCCTGACAGAAAAACAGGGATGTCAACAGGTATGTGGTATGGGTCTGCATCATTTTGGGCATGAAGGGCAAGGGAAAATAGTACGGCAAGAAGAATGGATGCGTGCTGCATGCCATAAAAATAGCTTTTTGTTTGGGAAACCAAAACCCTTTTTCAGCTTGTGTAAGTCGGGTGGGAATCCTATCTTTGGTATAAGCTATTGAAGACTTACTGTATGCAGGCGCTTCCTGAATTGGTGAATTCTATTGAGCAACGTTTGCGTGCTGTTTCAGACCAGATGCATCAGTTAAAAAAAGCCAATGCATCACTCCGAGAGGAATTGACTAAGATGCAACATGAGTTGTCCAAAAAAAACGATTCTATCCAAGAGTGGAAAATGAAGCATCAAGCCCTTCAGACAGCCAATTCAATAGCTGGCAGTGACGGAAATTCATCGAAAGCTAAAAAGCAAATCGATAGACTGATAGAAGAAATAGATGCTTGCTTGGCGCAAGTATCCTTAGATTGATAAAGTGCAAAAGATAAAAGTCTCTATTGCGGATCGCATCTACCCACTGAGTGTGTCTCAGGGTCAGGAAGCACGTTTGCGTGCCTCGGCCAAACAAATAGATGAGATGATGAAGCACTACGAGCAGAATTATGCGGTCCAAGACAAGCAAGACGTCTTGGCCATGTGCGCACTGCAGTTGGCTGTGCGTTTGGCCCAAGAGGAGGACAAGCATCGTTCGAGCAGTGAAGATGTAAAGGCCAAGTTGCACACCATCCATCAGGAGCTTATCGATTTGGCATCGGCCTAAAACGTTCTGTTACATAAGTAAGTTACTGCCTGCATCAGTTTTATTTTTGATAAACTCAACGCTAATTCTATTAAAAGAGGTGAGTTTAGATTGCAAAAGCAAGCCGTCTCGAACGGATCCTTGAACAATTTGTTAGCCTCAAACCTGTTTATTTAGAGTTTATACAAAACTCCGCTGGTGTAGGCTTTTTTTATTAAGAACATTATGGAAGCAAACGAAATATATCTTATCGGAGCAGCTATTGTAGGGATTGTTATTGGTCTGTTGATAGCCCAAGGACTGTTGCGCAAAAAAGCCGCCAAACACATAGAGGAAGCCAAGTCGGCAGCCGATAAAATCATTTATCAAGCCAAAGAAAAAGGTGACCGAATCAAAAAAGATAGAATCTACCAAGCCAAGGAAAAGTTTTTGGAGCTGAAAGCCGAACATGAGAAAAAAACTCGTGAGCGCGATCAAAAGACCCAAGAAGCACAAAAGCGCATTCGCGACAAGGAATCCCAAATATCTCAAGAACTCTCGCGGCAAAAGAAACTCAATGCCAAGTTGGAAGATCAGCGGGTACATTACGAGGAACGTGTCCAGAGCTTGGAGAAAAAACAAAGCAGTCTTGACAAATTACACAAACAAAAAGTAGCCGATTTGGAGGGGATTGCATCCCTGTCTGCAGAGGAGGCAAAGGAAGCGTTGGTTCTGTCTTTGCGTGAGGAAGCCAAGACCGAAGCCATGGCCCTGACACAACGTTTGATAGAAGAAGCCAAACTTTCTGCCACCCAAGAGGCTAAGAAAATTGTCATTAACACCATTCAACGTGTTGGAACCGAAGAAGCTGTTGAGAATTGTGTGTCGGTCTTTAACCTCGACTCCGATGAGGTCAAAGGGCGTATCATTGGTCGTGAGGGTCGGAATATACGTGCTTTGGAAGCAGCTACCGGAGTAGAAATCATAGTCGATGACACTCCCGAAGCCATTATACTATCATGCTTTGACTCGGTGCGTCGTGAGGTTGCCAGACTTTCATTGCATCGTTTGGTGAGCGATGGGCGCATCCATCCCGCACGCATAGAGGAAGTGGTAAAGAAAACCACCCGTCAGATTGAAAACGAAATTACCGAGGTTGGGAAACGCACTGTGATTGATTTGGGGATTCACGGCCTGCACCCCGAGTTGGTCAAAGCGGTTGGGCGTATGAAGTACCGTTCTTCTTATGGACAAAACCTCTTACAACATTCACGCGAAGTGGCCAAGCTCTGTGGTATCATGGCTGCAGAGGTGGGGCTGAGCTCCAAATTGGCCAAGCGTGCAGGCTTGCTTCACGACATCGGGAAAGTTCCCGAAGAAGAAACCGAAACGCCCCATGCCATACTAGGCATGCAATGGGCCGAAAAATATGGCGAGAAAGCCGATGTATGTAACGCCATAGGTGCACACCACGACGAGATCGAAATGAAGACCTTACTTGCGCCTATTGTGCAAGTGTGTGATGCCATTTCAGGAGCCCGTCCGGGCGCGCGCCGCCAGGTGCTGGATAGCTATATGAAACGTCTGAAGGAGATGGAAGACATCGCCTATGGGTTTAGAGGGGTGACAAACGCTTATGCGATTCAAGCAGGGCGCGAGTTGCGCGTGATGGTCGAGAGTGAAAAAGTAAGTGATGACCAAGCGGCCCAATTGTCTTTTGAGCTTTCTCAGAAAATACAGACCGATATGACTTACCCGGGTCAGGTAAAGGTCACTGTCATCCGAGAAACACGAGTGGTCAACGTGGCCAAATAGGTTTTAGTAATCGGTTGGAATCTTATTCTTTTCAAACATCATATGAATCCATAAAATCAGTACGCCGAAACCAACGGCGGAAATGATCAATACGGAATTCAAAAGCCCTTCAGCACCAAATGACAGTTTGACCAAAATGGTCGAAATAACAAACCCGGAATTTCTGATCACTTTGTTAAACTTATCTGTATGGGTAAAAGAAAACAACAAGAGCAACACATCCACCAGAATTAAGACCGTAAAAAACTCGTCAAAGAACAGGTTGTTGATGTTGGAAAGGTCACCCAACTGATTGGGGTTGATCAAGGTTTGATAGGCCCATTGTCCAAATGCGATACTAGCCATCACCAAGAATACGGGTACCAATATCAGGGCGATGACTTTTTTGATTTTGATAAACCGAACAATTTCAGGTCGTGTTTCTGTGAGTTTTAAGAGCTTTCGCACCCTGAACTTGTTCATTTTGTAGAACAGATGGATGAGCAAAAACAGTATGATGGTCCCTAGGATATCGTAGGTGAATTGCAAGTCTTCTTTGATGCGAAACCAGTCGGCACTGAGCTCGAGTTGTGACAGGTCTTTGTACAGCCTTCTTATCACAATGAGCATGATGATTTCGTATTGCTTGCCGATGTAGATGGTCATGGATTTGGGCAAGTAGTAAATCAGTAGATATACCTCGTAGATCAAAATAAATGAGAAAGGGGTGTAGATGGCTGCAATGGGGTTGGTAAACAAGCTGTTGTTTTGAGCTACAGCAATCCATCCCAGATCATTGGCAAAAATCACCATCAAATGCGCCACAAAGCTGACGATGGCAATATTGATGATAAAGCGCTCGCTCTGTTTTTTTGTTTTTTCGGAAAAAACACGTTCGATTATTGAGGTTATCATAATTCCAATGAAATTAACATATAGTTAAAATAGATTCAACGTTTTTAATAATTTTTTTATATATTTTTAGCAAACTAACAAAAAAACAACAAAAATGAAAAAACTATTTTACTATTTGATGCTGTTCCCATTGGCGGGTATAGCACAACAGTCTCCAGCAGCTGCTGGAAAGTATATGGGGCAAGGAGAACTCTCCGGCAACCCATATGTGTTGGGTAGTTCCTCGGCGGTAAACGTAGTGATGAACAGCGTAGCAGCTTACAACGCCAATGATGTGGAAACCGAATTGAGCTATTACGACTCCACCTACGTGAGTAACTACGGGGATGGGCACCGTGATTGGCACAGCAAGATGAAAAGCTTGGATATGAAGCCTTGGGCGGTGATTCCTGTCAAGCTGGTAGGCTCTGATAATGACTTGGTACTGACGTGGTCTATAGAAGACAGAGAGTGGAACAATGGCTCCACCCAAAAGCAAAACCTAATGGAGGTTTTTTCTGTCAATGCCGATGGAAAAATCAATGGCTTTAGCCAGTGGAGAAGAAACTATCCTTCCAACGAGTTTGGTCTTCCAAGGGGAGGGAAGTTCTATGGCAGTAAGGACAATGAGTACAGAGGCAGACCTTTGGTTTTCTCTAACCGTGGGGAAGTAGATATCTTGGAAAAACTTTTTGAAGATTACAACAATATGGATGCCGAGGCATGTGCAGAAGCCTTTGCGGATACTTTTGTTTTTTCAACCTCTGAAGGAGACGAAATGACCATCACCAAAGACATGTGGCCTCAGGTATTTGCACCCTATAGTTCTGTTAGCTGGGAACCTTATTCCATTGTACCGCTAAAAATCTATGACACAGACCCGGCTTCGGGTGCCATTGTATACTCTAAAGAAACAAGGGTGATGAAAGATGGAACGGTTTGGGAAAAAGAACTGATGGAAATCTTTTATTTTGATTTGGATGGAAAAATCAGTGGAGGTACCCAATTTGCCAAGGATATAAAGGCTGCACAATAATTTTATTCCAAAAAAAAATACTGACCTGCGATGTGGGTCAGCATACTTTCAATTATTTTAATCAAAAAACAAACACAATGAAAAAACTGAGTCTATTAATAATGTTGCTGTCCACTGTTGGATTTGCACAAAATGCCTTTATGGAGTTCCAGTTTGATGCCAAACGTGGTACGCAAGATGCGATTTTGGCGTTGACCGACGAGTTCTGGGGAGAAGCGGAATTCAAATCGGGAGGTATCCATGTGGAATCGATCAATATCGGTAACCCAAAATCATCTCATCGGATATTGCTTTACGGAGACCCCTCTAACTGGGGAAGGTTAGACACACTAAATGTCAACAGAGACAAATGGCAAGCCTTTGTTCAAAAGCTGAACAACCATATCGATGAGTGGACACACAGCTCTTCAGGAAACGTGTTGAGCTGGACGGGCGCGGTCGATGCTGAGGAGTTCTCTTATGTGCAGATCTATGAGTTTTCTGCAGAAGACCCCATCGCTTTTCAGGCGGCACATGACAAAATCGTAGCCCAAATGGCCGATACGATGGAAGGCCGTGCGGTAGGCTTTGGCACTTACGAAATCGGTGGTTATAGCGGGGCTACGCACTGGGTGGCTGTAGGGTATAAAAACTGGAGCGACCTGATGCTCAAAGGCAGAGAACTGCAGACCTATGCCAAAGAATGGCAAGCCTATTATAAAAACAGAGGGGAAGTGGATATGATTCGCAACTACACGCTCAATATCGAAAGGGCGTATTAACCAACAGATTTTTTAAAGACAAAACCCGCAGGAATGCGGGTTTTTTTGTGGGTGCCTTTTTTAGATTTTTAGGTCTTTTAGGGTGTTTTTACGGACCCTGTTTAGGTATTTTTTTCGTTTGGTATCCGATACAAAGGGCACAGACCAAAACTGGTTGGTCTTGGTAAAGAGCGAAAGCCGCCAGCCAAAGACAAACGTATATACACCCATCACCAACCGCAGCTTGACCGAGTTAAGGTATAGGGTAACTACAGGCAGGGCAGGCGCACCATGGGTGATGTAGGTTCGAATTTTTTTGTCTCTTAGAAATGGCTTAGGATATGCATACAACCGAGTGATGTTAATGAATTGATAAGCAAAACTAGGTGTGAACACCTCATCAAAAAAGATCTCCATTCTCGGGGTAAGCCGAAACCACCAGACAGGTGAGACGATAAATATGTTGTCAGACCAAGTGACTTGTTCTTTATAGCTTTTGATAATACCATCTCTGGGTCTTGTAAAACTGTCTCTGTACAAGTCAATGATTTTCAGTTCTTGACCAGAGACCTCTATACTTTCTTTGATGGTTTTAAAAATTCCATTGTAACAAAATGAATTTTTGTCGGGATGGGCAATGATTACTAGATTTTTCATCGTTTTGCTTATAATTAATATTCTTTTTCATGCATTTTCTTCAAATGTAAAACTTTTAAATGTTTTACATTTAATTTTATAAATATTGCTATGAAATGTTAAAGATTGCATTTGACAAAACCTATGTGCATCCGCTTAAGAAAAACCATAGGTTTCCCATGATCAAATATGAATTGCTGCCCGAGCAACTGCTTAGGAAAAACATATGCTCCGAAAGTAGTTTTTTTTCGCCTGACCTCATTTCAAAAAAAGACGCCATTTTGACGCATGGCGAAACCTACTACGATGAGTTGGTAGGATTATCCCTGAGCAAATCTGAACAGAGGCAAATCGGCTTTCCGCTTTCTGAAGCCTTAGTCCACAGAGAGCGTACTATCGCCCAAGGTAGCATTCAGAACACCCTATTCGCTCTGGAGTATGGCATTTCAATGAACATTGCGGGAGGCACACACCATGCTTTTAAAGACCAACCTGGGGCTTTTTGTATGCTCAATGACCAAGCCGTGGCCGCCAACTATCTTATTGAGAACCAACACGCACAGCGCGTGATGATTATTGATCTCGACGTGCATCAAGGCAATGGCACGGCCTCTATATTTGAAAACAACCCATCGGTTTTCACCCTATCCTTCCACGGCCAAAAAAATTATCCTTTTAGAAAGCAAAAGAGTGATTGTGATGTGGGTTTTGAAGACGGCACCACAGATGCTGTGTACCTTCGGGAATTGAAATATACAATCCCCCAGCTCGTAGATAGCTTTGCGCCTGACTTTATTTTTTATCTGGCGGGTGTAGATGTGTTAAAAAACGACAAACTAGGTCGTTTGGGGATGACTATTGAAGGCTGCAAAGAACGAGATCGGTTTGTGTTGGAATTGTGCAAAAGAAACCAAATACCTGTGCAAGTGAGTATGGGGGGAGGGTATTCTGTGTACCTCAAAGAAATTATCGATGCCCACTCCCATACTTTTGAGGTTGCACAAGAACTATTTTTTTAAAATTAGTTCTCAACAGGCTGGTTGATAGTGAAAGTTGATTTTCAGCCTTGCATAGACCTTTAAATAATAAAAACTTTTACCATTCGAATACTCTGATTAGAGCTTTACGTTTATTGATCAGTATTTGACAATTCTTTTGACAATTGTGTTGTTTTTAGTCTTGATTTTTAAGAAATAAACTCCTTTTTCGAATGAACTTACGTCTAGTAGATTTGTTGTTTTGATACTAGCTACTTCTTGACCTAGTACGTCATAAACTTCCAAATCAAAAAAGTCTTTTCCATCACCAATGTAAAGTATATTAGTAACAGGATTGGGATAGACTTCAATAGAATCTGAGCCGAATCCTTCATAACTTAAGTTGTTGTTATTTAGGTCGTTGGGACTTCCGTTGACATTTAAACAATCCCAATTTTCAGGAAGAGAGTTGTCTAGATTTGGATCAATTAATTCCAGTGTATTTCCAGTACTTTCAGCACAACTGGGCCATGGTGAGACGGATTGATAAACAACTTCGTCTTGAAGTGTTCCATTAGAATCAAACAGCCTCACAGAGTCTGATTTTCCAAACCCAAAACCCAATTCACCTATATAATCAATATTCGGAAAGACATTTATGAAATCGGACTCATCCTTAACAAAGATTAGATATCCATTGGCATCAATTTGAGTTCCTTGCGGGATGACAAAAATGTGAGTATCGTCATCATCTTTAATTTCCCAGTTTGAGATGTCAATAGAACTGGAATTCGGGTTGTACAATTCAATCCAATCATCAGGATTGAAATCATCACTAGACCTGTAGTTTATTTCGTTTATTACTGGCGGTGCAGTTGTCTGTGTTGCCAAAAAATTGGGTGTAATATCAAAATCCCTCACCAGTGAAATGTTAATGGTTTGATCTGAAGAATACATATCTCCACTCCAATGAGAAAATTCGTATCCAAACTCTGGGATTGCAGTCAACTCAATGGGTACAGTTTCAAAATAATCTCCAGTCCAAGAATTCTCTTGAATGTGTATGTTTTTATTCACTTTTACAAATCCTTGACTGATATCGTGGTTAGTAATGGTAATAGGGTGAAAGTCAGGGAGATTGAATTTCTGTTTAATGTGTTCTTTAACAATGGGGTGTCTGTTGACCCCAAAATTTTTCATGTTTTCGATGTAGTAGCTGACATGTGATTGAATATTAGAAATATCATCTTCAACAGACGGGTCGTCTTTCCATCTATTAAAATGAGCTGTAATTTCAGGTTCAATTGTAGAATAAATGGCATCAATATGATTGAGTATGTTGTTAGGCAAGAGTCGGGTATTTAATTCATCAGCATATCGGTTGATAAACTGATTTCTAAAGTTAATATTTGTCGTTAACTTCCTAAACAACAGAGTTGACCATGGGGGGTTTGGCCATCCTGGTCCATTAGGATCTAGGGCAAAACTAAGGGTATCTTCCCAATAGTTGGATATATTCCAAAAAGGACCAAATCCAAAATCAGTATCATACATAATCCAACGCCATTTGGTTTCTGGATGTTTCCAGAATTTAATATTATTTCCAGGCCAGTCTGTGTTGTTTAAAAAAATGTTGTAGGCTTGATACAGGGCGTACTGTTTCAAATCGATTCTATCCTCTATGTATTCAAAGTTTGAATCATCGGATAAGTCATAGGTATTGATGTAGTCAATAAGTTGATTGTATTCTTCATTGTCTCCCTCAATAATCTCAGCATTATTTGTAAGCAATGTAATTTCATCTGAATTCAAATTGTGTTTAGAGGCTAGCATGTGTTCGTTAATTTTTTCACGCATGTTGTATATTCCCCAATATTCACCATTAATATAGGTGGCAACTGGGTTGTGTTCTTGAAAATCCAACTCTGACCCCCGCATCAGACTGGTGAGTACGATGTCTTTCATATTGGATTTTAACCAGTCCTGACCAGAATTTCTTAAAACAAAAGCTTCAAAATCATTGTATGATAAATAATCAAAAAAGGGATTTTCAAATTTGGAATCACCATATTGACCTCTTGCAAAAAAGGAAAGGGATCGCTGACCATTTTGACCCCTGCTCCAGCCCCCATAGATTTTGACCCCTCCGTTGAACGAAACAGATTGATTGTTCTCACTCTCGTGAAAAGAAAAATGTATGGGGCGTTCCCAGTCTTCCCAAAAATTTGCCCCAAAGTGTGGATCCCAGGCCTCGTAAGTTCCTTCAGGGCCAAAAGCGTATATTCCAGTCTCTTCATCAAAAAAATCGTCCGGATTTACACTGATGAGCATCACATCAATGTCATGGCTTGCTCCAAATATGTAAGACTCTGTAACGGTTTTTGAAGGAAGGTAGTTTTCTGCATAAATTCGAGCTCGAACAGAGGTGTTTTCTGTTATTTGAATTGAGTTACTGTAGATCGGGGATAATGCATTTGGTTCACTGCCATCGGTTGTATAATGGATTTTTTGAGATGATTCGTTGCCCGAAAGGCTGAGATGAAAAGTTTGGGTTTTAAGGCCACCGTTTTCAGAGAATATGACTTCGCTTTGAATCGCTCCTGTAAATTCTTCATTTGCGTTTTGATACCCTGGAGTTGTCTCCGCAAAGCTCACTGTGGAATTTGAAAAATTAGAAATACCAATAGAGGTATTTGGAGGCAGTCCCTCAATTATCATTTGGTCTATGACAGTTCCGCTGTTTGATGAGAGTGTGATTGTTTCAGAATTTGAAGAAATTTTAAAATTCGTGTGAAACGTATTATTGTCATTTATGTTTAAAATTTCAGGTGGATCGATTCCTGAATTGTTTGGAGATGCGTAAATGGCAGACAAAAAAGGGATAATTGTCATATCTGACGATGTCGGACTGACGTTGTGAGCCTGAATGGCTAATACATTTTCCCCTTCAACCAAAATAGAAGTATAATCTGAAATCAAAAAACGATCGGGTAAACCTCCAGCATAAATTTGAGCCTCATGATCTGTGTAGATATTTTCAGAGTTGTAGGGCGGTGGTACCCCACTGATATTTGCGCGTGCTACTTCAACTCCATTGATGTAAGCTACAAATGCATCATCGTAGTCAATATCAAGGATTAGAGAAGTTATGTCCTCAATATTACCAATATCAAAGATCTTCCTGAGGTAAACAGATAATGTGCCGTTGGGTACAACCGTGTTATCGTCATTATCTGAATAACCAAAACCAGAAGCCCCATTTTGCCAATCACTATCGTTAAAATTTAAGTAAGTCCAATTTGAACTAGGCTCAGCGCTTGGAATTATATACTTGTAAAGATCACCCTGATTGATAAGAGTTCTCGAGTAGGTAGTTTGAGAACGGTTTTTATCAGAAGCCCAAAGGAGTAAATAGTTGTTGGCTGGAATCGTAATCTCTGGAAAAATCCATTTTGTTAAATCGTTTTCGTCATCAGAAAGGGTCCAATTGCCTAGATTGACACTTTGACTTCCGTAATTGTAGAGCTCTATCCAATCCGGGGTATCCCCGTCCTCGTCAAAATAAATAGAATTAGACGAAACAACCTCATTAATCCTTATTGTTTGAGAGTTTAAAACGAACCCACTCAAAAGGATTAAAATTAGAACTCTCATATACAGGGAATTTCTATAAAAAAAGTTTGCTAAATTTATTATTTTTTATCAAACCAAAAAAGAAGTTTTGATTTAATTTACCCCATGATTTTACAGCTAAAAACAGTTTGTTATTCTGAAAAAAACATATCATTATGGTAAATAACATACAAGAAAACTCTTTTAAATATATTTCGGGCTTTTTATGTTTTATCCACAGCTTTGCTGTGCTTCAAAGTGGAGTCAAAAGGAGTAAAATCGAACTATTTTAGAGAAGATATGAGTATTTTTAAAACTTGTAATTTGAATCATGACTATCAATAATGTCTTGAGCGATAGCATGAAGGTCTGTAGTAAATCCTGTATCGTAATTGAATAAAGATAAATCCACTTTGTAAATACTATTTAGCCATATCATTGTTCCTGTTTCGATAACAATTTGTCCTTGATGTCCTTTTTCATCTGTAAATATTGAACTTGATTTTGCCCCAACCATACTTATATCATCTGACAATTCATTATCTAAATTCATCTGTGCTAAATTTTTAGTAGCCCATCCTGTAGGAATTGTAAATATTTTTGTTGAAGGGAATTCTAATCGAAGTTCATCCACTATTTCTTTATGAACCATTTCATTTACGTAGTAATCATAAAATTCCTGAATAGAATTGAAACCATTGTCTGATGCGAATGTATCCCAATCTGGTCGTGTACCATTAGAATCCCCATTTGGGAAATCAAATGTTGGTATTGCTATGAAAATAATAATATTTGGATTATTCTGTAGTGCATAGTTTATCCACGCACTGTGCCCCTCAGTTGGATTGTCAGAATCAATATCATAACCAGATGTCATTCCAAAAACTTCGATGTTACCCTGATCCAATGTGGATATAATGAGTTGATGTTCCTCAGTAATTGAGTCGTTCCATAAATTAATTGGCCTTCCATTTTCTCCTCCTCTGAATACAACAGTACTATTATGTTCAAATAGATTTGCTTCCGTTGTTAAATTGTCAAGATGATCTGCATAAGGTCTAAAAAAACTATTCCCTATTAACAGCATGTTATATCCTTGAGTTTGTATTTGCTGAGGGTTTTCATCTTTAGTGCAAGACAATATAAATATCAGTATGTAGAAGTTTAAAATAAATTTCAT
>JBMYLY010000029.1:0-16978 GCA_049596815.1 Flavobacteriaceae bacterium
CGAGCGCATGCATTGGGCCCAAATACGATAGGCGCATCAAGGAATACCGCGCCCGTTGTCTTCGACTAGTGCGTAAACGCGCCAAGAGGGGATATAGGGTGCCTTCTACAACGATCATTTTGGCTTCTTTGAGATGGTTTAGGATTTCTGTAGCGTACTTTCGCTCTTTTGCCAATACAGCCAATATGCAATACTCTAAAACCCCTTTGCGCATCTGCGCTTTTGTGTTTTCTGTGTTCATGATTACTGCAAATATAATGTATTGAAAGGTATTATGTATTACATAGTACTAAAAATTTTTAATGATATCTTTGATTTTATGAAGATTACACCTCGTACCATAACTTGGTTTAGTTTGTTCAAACTCCCTTTGGTTTTTTTGAGTGGCATTCGTTTAAAAAGCCTTCAAAATGGAGTGGCTGTTGTAGCTGTTAGGCACCTTTGGATCAATCAAAACCCATTTCGCTCTATGTTTTGGGCGGTTCAGGGCATGGCTGCTGAGTTGGCAACTGGCGTGTTGCTTTTAGATGCCATAGAGAAAAGAAAATCGTCTGTGTCTATGTTGCTTACCCAAACCGAAGCTACCTTTTCGAAAAAAGCTACAGGTCTGATCCATTTTAAATGTACACAAGGCCGCGACGCGGAATTTTTGATAGATGCTGCTTTGGAGAGTGGTCATGGAGAGGCTGCTTGGTTAGAATGTTCTGGAGTGGATGCTACAGGTCAACAGGTATGTCATTTTCGGTTCTACTGGTCTGTAAAACGTAAGAATTAACATTTCTACAACATTTTCACCTTTTATTTTTTTGTTTTTTTGAATAGTAATCTCGTACCATGTCATCTTCTATGTTAGCTTATGCAAAAACCTTATTGAAGAAGGTTAGCTTTGATCCATATTTGTTTAGTAAAGAATTACAAAAAGCGACGCTTTATCTTTTGCCACATGAATATATTGCACTAAAAAAATGGATCAAAAACGAGTTGGCCAAACAGGTTCAAAACCCTAAAGCCCTGATGTATTTTTTGGACTGATGATTTTTACGTCCTCAAAAGCAATGGCAGCTCGCACAATTCCACTGATAAGCTGATGCAGTGCATCAATAATATGCATTTTTAGTTTTTTATCGTGATAAACCAAACTGATGGCGCGTGCCGGGGCAGGCGCTAAAAAGTTTCGCAAGTTTTTTTGGTCTTTGTCTGTCATTGTTTTGCTGTGAAGATAGGGGAGTAGGGTGATGCCCAATCCTTCATTGGCCAAATGCACCAAGGTTTCAAAGCTTCCACTTTTTATGGCAAAATTTTTATCCTCTTGCTCAGTTTTACTCGGACAAAGGTTTAGTACATTGTTGCGAAAGCAGTGTCCGTCCTCCAGCAGTAAGATATTTTTCTCTGATAAATCCTCAGCGGTTAGTTCATTTTTTTGATGCAAGGTGGTTGTAGGCGGCACATAGGCCATAAAAGGTTCATAGTACAACACACTTTCAAGTATTTTGTCCTCTTCTAGAGGGGTTGCTGCTATGGCCGCATCCAGTTCTCCTTCACGGATTTTATCAAGTAGTTGGTCTGTGTTGAGTTCTTCAATTTGCAACTGCAAGTCAGGGTATTTGTTAGTAGTGTTTCGTAGAAACATAGGTAGCAGCGTGGGCATGACAGTAGGAATGATGCCCAGTCTAAACACACCTCCCACATATCCTTTTTCTTGGTCCACGATGTCTTGCATGCGCTCAGACTCGGCTACAATTTGTACGGCCTGATTAATTATTTTTTCACCTACAGCTGTAAGGGCTATGGGTTTTTGACTGCGATCAAAGATGAGAATATCCAACTCCTCTTCCAGTTTTTGTACTTGCATGCTCAAGGTGGGTTGGGTGACAAAGCATTTTTCGGCTGCCACAGTAAAATTTCTGTGTTCTGCCAGTGCAATGCAATATTTTAACTGTGTGATGGTCATATCGGTAAGATTCTTATCGGAGGTTTAAAGATGCGTAATTTAGTTGGGAATGACAACCACCTTCATTCTCACATTGTCTTTAGGCCATTCGCGTTTGTCGGCAGGCAAATTGGCAATAACATCTACCACATCCATGCCATCAATCACTTGTCCAAAAACCGTGTAGTTTCCATCGAGATGGTAAGCACCGGGGGTTTGTTGTACAATAAAAAACTCATAGGGTGAAGCCAAGCGGTGTGGGTTTTCAATCTCACTGCTAGGTATAGAAACAGCGCCTCTGTGGTGTCGAAGTCCGTTTTTGGTATCTGGAGGCAACAAGTATTTTCCAATCGCACGTCGTTTTTCTGAAGTACTCGAATGATCTGAATTACCTCCCTGAATGATAAAATCTTTTACAATACGGTGAAAAAAGGTACCATCGAAATAACCTTTTCGGGTGAGGTAGATAAAATTGGCTCGGTGGTAGGGAGTCTGCTGGTGTAGTTTGATCGTGATATTGCCGTACTGGGTTTCGATACGCACCTTGTCCGCAGGGTCTTTTTGGGCATAGTCAAAGAAAAAGGGAATGGCATTGTCATCAGTCAACAAAAATTCTTTTTTAGGCGTTTTTTGACTGGGTGTTGGTTTTTCGGTATTTTGGGGCTTTGCAACCGTTTGGGGTTGGGGTTTGGACGAACAGCCTGCTGCGATGGCAATAAGCAGAAAACTATATTTTAACAGATGCAGTTTCACGATTTACAAAATCTGATTCCAAAAATACAAGATTCAAAACTTCCGGGTTTGCAAGCTCAGCTCCCTATGGCACCACCGGGCAGGTCACAACTTTTACGGCAGTCTGATAAACCACCAAAAAAAGCGGCTGTTATTTGTCTTCTTTACCCAGATGAAAACAAAATCACGCACTTTTGTTTGATCAAACGTGCAGCGTATCCTGGTGTGCATTCAGATCAGGTGGGTTTCCCTGGGGGACAGTTGGACAAATCAGACAAGTCATTATGGGCGGCAGCTTTGCGGGAACTACATGAGGAGCTGGGTATATTTCCCGCAGATGTTTCACAAGTCAAAACCTTGAGTCCGCTTTATATTCCGCCTAGTAATTTTTGGGTTCAACCTTTCTTGGGATTTTGTCAAACCACCCCCTTGTGGATACCAGATACCAAAGAAGTAAGTGAAGTGATTGAGGTACCTCTTCATGATTTTATACACAGTACTGTAGCTGTGTCATCTGCCATTCACACCTCAAAAGGATTGTTGCAGAACGTTCCTGTTTACTCCATTGAAGGTTTTGAAGTATGGGGTGCCACCGCCATGATCTTGGCAGAGATTCAGACACTTTTTAAGCGTGTGTAAAATCGCATTTGTTCATTACTTTAGCAAAAAATTTATTCTTGCTAAGAAAAAACCCTTTTGGTCATTATGATTTGGTAAAAACCTGGCTGATACGCTCGCTGGGCGCATTGAGCCACCGTCGATATCAAGGGTTCAACCGACTCAAAATTGAAGGATCTGAAATCATTAAGAACCTTCCTGAAAAAAATGTTTTGTTTGTGTCCAACCACCAGACCTACTTTGCGGACGTCGTGGCCATGTTTCATGTGTTCAATGCAAGCTTATCAGGTAGGGTAGATACTTTAAAAAACTTTGGTTATCTGTGGCGTCCTAAACTGAATATTTATTTTGTTGCTGCCAAAGAAACGATGAAGTCGGGTTTGTTGCCTAGAATTTTGGCTTATGCCGGATCGATTTCTATTGAGCGTACTTGGCGCAATAAAGGCCAAAATGTCAACCGTCAGGTTAAGATGAGTGACATTACCAAAATCGGTGTGGCGCTAGACGATGGTTGGGTAATCACCTTTCCCCAAGGAACAACTACACCCTTTAAACCCATCAGAAAGGGAACTGCCCATATTATCAAAACCTACAAACCCGTTGTGGTTCCAATAGTGATAGACGGCTTCAGACGCTCCTTTGACAAAAAGGGCTTGTTTATAAAAAAAAGGGGGATTCTTCAGTCTATGGAAATCAAAGCACCATTGGAGATCGATTACGACAATGAGAGCATTGACGATATTGTTGAAAAAATTGAGTTTGCCATTGAGCAACATCCATCTTTTTTGAAAGTCATCTCACAAAAAGAACTCGAAGCTTACGAGGCCAATAATAAGAACAGAGAGTGGTCTTGATTACTCAATCACTGCCGCGCAGCTGATACGAGCACCTGCTGCTCCCGATGGTTGTGACACAAAATCGTCGGCACCCTGATGAACAATCACAGCCTTACCTAAAATATTTTTGGTTTCATCTTCACACCCAATACACCATTCGTCTGTATCAAAGGAAATACTTCCAACCCCATCATCACCGACCTCAAAGTTCCCAATGTCTCCCTTGTGGTAACCGGCTTCGTCTCCCCAAGCACCGTGAGGGGCAAAAGTAGGGTTCCAATGACCACCAGTTGAAGTGCCATCATCCGATGAACAATCGGCTTTTTCGTGTAGATGAATGGCATGAGAACCGGGCGTAAGTCCTTCCAACTCGGCTTCCATATAGACACGGTCATTGATTTCCGTAAATACGACCATCCCGGAAACGTTTGAGTCGTTTTTAGGTTCCACTTCCAAAACTAAAACGGGGATGTTAGAACAACTCGCGAGGGTCAATATGGCAATGAGTGAATAGAATAAAGATTTCATAACAGTATTTTTTGCAACATTTATATAACTCTCTAAATGTAATACTATTTTAAAAATATTGATATTTGGACCTGAAAAAGAAAAATGATGAAGCGTCTGTATGTTTTTTACCTGCCCATACTAGCTCTTTTGCTGAGCTCATGCGCGGTTCGTTACCAAATAGCTGCTTTCCTTCCGGACACAAGCTTTTTGGATTACAGCGACAATGATCTTTGGGCAATTTTACCTGATGATCCTCCTCATGTGTTCGATTTTTTTGGAATAGATGAAGTGAAGAATCCGGTAGATGTTTTTTTTGTGTATCCCACGATTTTAGACGACAAAAAAGACCGCCGTTGGAATGCGTCTGTTCGGGATACCGTCCATCTCAACGAAGTTCTCAATTCAACCATCAAATACCAGGCCTCGGCTTGGTATGGTTTGGGAAAAATGTACGCACCTTTTTACAGGCAGGCCCACATTCGCTCTTTCAGAGAAGAATTTAAACAACAAGGCGGTGACGCAGCCCTCGATTATGCATACCAAGACGTGAAGCGTGCATTTGAATATTATTTAAATAACCACAACAATGGCCGGCCGATTGTGTTGGCGTCTCACAGTCAAGGAACACTACATGCTGCCCGTTTGCTACAAGATTTTTTCGATGGAAAACCCCTTCAAAATCAACTGGTAGCTGCTTATTTGGTAGGGATCGGTATTCCTAAGGATGCATTTGCAAACATCCCACTCATGGAACAATCCGACAAAACAGGCGGTTTCGTTTCATGGAATGCCTATAAAAAAGGAAAATTGCCCAAACGCTATGACTACTGGTATAAGGGAAAAACCACCACCAATCCGGTAACTTGGGATGGTCAGCTTTACTCTAATTTCAGTGACCATAAAGGGGTTTTGTACAGAGATTTGAAAATTTATCCTCAAAGCTTAGAAGTGACTGTAAATGATGGGATGTTGTGGGTGAGTTTGCCAAAAATTCCAAAAAGATTTTGGATGTCTTTTGTGTCTAACTATCATTTTGCGGACATCAATCTTTTTTGGGAAGATATCCGTCAGAACACCCAATTGCGAATCGATACTTTTTTAGAAAAGAATTAAGGAGTTTCGGGTGCCAACTCAACATGCATGCCCTCCAACTCTATGGTGAGGTGAATTTGACAACCCAAACGTGAATTGTCTTGTACGTAATAGGCTTCGTCTAGCATAGCTTCCTCATCGTCGTTGCGTTCCCCAAAATGTTGTTCGGTGTGTACATACACCTGACAAGATGCGCACATGGCCATGCCGCCACAAACGCCCTCCACCGGAAGCTCATAACTTTTACACAACTCCATCAGATTCATATTCATGTCTGTGGGTGCCAATAGATCGTGATCTTCACCCGATCTATCTGTAACTTTTATGGTAATATCATTCAATGTAGTCTAATATTATTGGATTTATTCAAAACCTTGTACCCCTTGTACGGTGGTATATTTCAAGGTAAACTTTTTTTCCGGATTGATGATTTTATAAGCTGTTTGTACTGCCAATGTGGCCTCATGGAACCCACACAAAATCAGTTTCAGTTTGCCCGGATAGGTGTTTACATCCCCAATAGCAAAGATACCGGATCGGTTGGTTTGGTAGTCAAATGTATCTACCATAATGGCATTTTTATCAATTTCGAGTCCCCAATCACCAATAGGTCCCAGCTTGGGAGAGAGTCCAAACAATGGGAACCACAGTTTGGTGTCTAGGGTCGTGGATTCGGTTTTACTTTCAATGACCACACGTTCCAGTTCGTCGCTTCCATCAAGACCTTTGACCTCAGCAAAAGTGTACATTTTCAGTTTACCGGCTTTTTCAAGTTCGTAAGCCTTACTCACAGAATCTTTGTGTGCCCTAAAGCGATCACTGCGGTGCACCAAGTGCACGAAACCATTTCTTTCTGCAAAATAGATAGCCCAATCGAGTGCTGAATCACCACCACCCGAAATCACCATTTCTTGACCTTCATATTGTTCAGGGTCTTTGACAATGTAGTTGATACCTTTATCCTCAAAATCCGCCAAGTTTTCAATCAGGGGTTTTCTAGGCTCAAAACTTCCGAGTCCGCCGGCAATCATCACCACAGGCGCCTGATGTTGGGTGCCTTTGGCTGTGGTAACCAAAAAAGTTCCATCTTCAAGTTTTTCTATGGTTTCAGCACGTTCACCGAGGGTAAACCCTGGTTTAAAAGGCGCAGCCTGCTCCATAAGCTTGTCTACCAGCTCTCCTGCCAATACCGATGGGTAACCGGGGATGTCATAGATAGGTTTTTTTGGATAGATCTCTGACAACTGACCACCGGGCTGCGGTATGGCATCAATTAGGTGGCAATGCAACTTCATCAATCCGGCTTCAAAAACAGCAAACAGTCCCACAGGACCTGCTCCTACAATAATAATATCGGTCTTAATCATTTTGTTGAATCAATTTTTCGGTGGCTTTATTCATCGCTTCCAATTTGTGCTGAAAGTCACCTTTCAATTGGCCGCGGTAAATGTATAATTTATTGAGCATTTCATCGATTTCTTCAGGCAAAAAAGCTTCTAACCATTGTCGGAATCTTTTTGCAAAAGTAGGGGACTTTCCATTGGTGGAGATACCCACCTTGAGATTGCCTTTGGTGACAATGCTTCCCATATAAAAATCGCATAGGGGCGGGTTGTCGGCAACATTGACCAGTATGTTCAAACTTCGACAATCATCATACACCTGAAGGTTTACAGTAGGCTGGTCTGTGGTGGCGATGGCCATATGGAACCCTGACAAGAAGTTTTTGTCATAAGTTCCTTCTACATAGTCGATGCCATGATTGTGTATAAAGGCCTTGGTTTCAGGTCGAAGCATAGGGCTCAATACCGTAACCAAGCTATTAGGAGAGGACTTGAACAAAAATGTAAGCTTCTCCAAAGCCACATAACCGCCACCGACGATAAGGATGCGCAATTGATGTGTTTTTAAGAATATGGGGTACAGCTCGTTGCTCATAGCACCTCTTCTTTTTCTTTCAGGTGCTTTATGAACTTACACACACCGTCTTTGACCGCATTGCCCAAAATAATAAGAGCAGGGCTGCCCAATTCAGCATCTGCCACATCTTGAACCACATTTTTTAAATCAGATACGATATGTCGTTCATTGGGCAAAGTGCCATTTTGTATGATGGCTACGGGATAATGATCGGGTTTGTGTGTTTTAAAGGTGTTGATGATTTCCTTTAAGTGACTCATACCCATAAATACCACAACCGTTGCAGTTGACTGAGCAGCAAGAGCGATATCTTCAGAAATACTACCGTCGCAAGTGTGACCGGTAGTGATCCATAGGCTTTCATAGGCGCAGCGTCGTGTGAGTGGAATTTGATGCGTTGCGGCAATGCCAGCGTAAGAAGATATGCCGGGTATCATTTCTGTTTCGACTCCCATCAGTTGGGCATATTCGACCTCCTCAGCTGAACGTGCAAAAATCCCCACATCACCTCCTTTGAGACGCACGACTTTGTGGCCCTCCTTAGCAAAACCTACGGCAAGGGTGTTGATTTCAGTTTGGTTGTATGAATGATGACCTTTTCGTTTGCCCACAAAAACTTTTTTGGCACTATCGTTATGCGCAAGTAATGTGGTGTTGACCAAAGCATCATACAATATCACATCGGCTGTCTGTATGGCTTGTAGCCCTCTGAGGGTAAGTAATTCAGGGTCCCCGGGACCCGCACCCACAAGCACCAATTTTCCTTCTTTATGCATTGCTTTTAGATTTAATCCAAATGAGCACTTGTTTTGCCTGAGCCAAATATGTTTCCGCAAAATCTTGGCTCGGGCTTTGTTGGTTCATCGCCTGAACAGCCACTTCAAAACTTTCATCATGAGCAGATTTAAAGTCATAAAAATGGGTGTCAAATGCTTCTATGATAGACTGATGTGAATTGATTTTGGCCTGTACGGTGGTCAGTAAGGCTTTGGCCGCACGAATCTGAGCTGCATAGGCATAATAAATGCTGTTTGACCACTTTTTGGAGTCATAGTTTGTTATGGCTTTCTCCAAATGTTCTTCAGCGTCAAACAGTAAGGTTTGAACCAAGTCGATGGCCACACCAGCACATTCTCCTATACCGATGGCTTTTTCGTATTGACTCTCATTTCCCCAATCAATAAAATCGGATGGAATCAGATTAGAGGCATCACTTAAATGCTTCAGGTTTTGGTAGAAATAATCTGATCCTTGCCGCTGGTAGTAGGTGCGAAAAGTTTCGTTTTTGTGGTGTTGATTTTTAAAATCGTCGAGCAACCATCGCAAAACTTCAGGGGTTCTCTTGGAAGGGACTTTCAGTACTTTGTCAGCAAACAGACCTTCTCCATCCCCCAACAAACCACCCCCCAATAGAATTTGGGTTGCAGGGGCTATTTTTCCGTTGGATTTAAGTGTCATTCCTTGAAACCCAATGTCTGCGATGGTGTGTTGCCCACAAGCATTCATACAGCCACTGATTTTGATGGATATTTGATGTGCTTCTATGACCGATGCGTACTCATCTTCAATGATTTCCTGCAGTTTGTTGGCCAAGCCCATACTGCTTGCAATGCCTAGATTACAGGTGTCAGTACCTGGGCAAGCTACGATATCGTTGATGCGCTCAAATCCCGGACGGCTCAGTCCAATGGCATCGAGAGCTTCGTAGAGTGTAGCTACATTGTCTTTTCTTACCGAACGCAATAATATCCCCTGATTGGGTGTAAATCGGCCTTCCTCCCCACAAAAATGCTCCATCACGTCGGCCAAAGCGCGGGAAGTGTTCGATGATATATCTCCGGTTTGTACACACAATCCTACAGAAACCAATCCTTGTTGTTTTTGAGGAATTACATTGGTCTTGTGCCACAACGCATAAGCCTTGGTATCCACATTTTTCTTGGGCGAATAAGCATCTGTGATGCCAATCTTGTGTGGGTAGTACGCAATTGGGTACATGCTGTTGGGCAATTCTTTTTGTGTTTTTTCTACATGATCGATAAAAACTTCGTAACCCATTTCTTTGATTAGAAACTTGAGCCTTGCTTTGTTTCTTCGATTACGCTCTCCGTAGCGATCAAAAACACGAATCACCGCTTCACTAAGTGGAATCAGTTGGTCTGCGGGTAAAAAATCTCGCAAGCAATCTGCTGCTTTGGGTTGTGAGCCAATCCCACCGCCCACAAGCACTTTAAATCCGTGTTGACCCTCTTTGATTTTAGGTATAAAGCCCAAATCATGGACAAATGTCAATGCATGATCTTTGTCGGAACTTGAAAAAGCCACCTTAAACTTACGCCCCATATCTTGACAGATGGGGTTTCGTAAAAAATAGGTGTGAAATGCATGCGCATAAGGCGTAACATCAAATGGTTCGTCTTTGTCTATACCGGCATAAATAGAGGCAGTGACATTGCGAACCGTATTTCCACAAGCCTCACGCATGGTGATTTGATCTTTTTCCAATTCTGCCCATAGCTCGGGCGTTCTTTCCAAATCTACATAGTGGATTTGTATGTCTTGGCGGGTGGTAATGTGCAAATTGCCATTGGAATATTCATCAGACACGGCTGCGATGCGTCGCAATTGGGCAGCTGAAAATTTCCCATAAGGAATCTTGATGCGTACCATCTGTACACCCTGTTGGCGTTGTCCATAGACCCCTCTTGCCAGTCGTAGGCTTCGAAATTTTTCTTCGTCTATGTTGTTGTTTTTGAACTGAAAAATCTTTTTTTCCAATTCAATAATGTCCTGCTCGACAACAGGATTTTCTATTTCTGTACGAAAACTTTTCATAGCTTATTGTATAAAACCAACGCCTGCGGTGTTATTGGTTTGGGCATCTATCAATATAAAAGCCCCTAATTTTTGATTTTCGGTATAGGATTTTTGCACCAATGGTTGGGCGGTTACAAGTTCCACCCCTCCGATGTCGTTTAATTCCAATGAGGAAGCCGCTGCTTCTGTGAGTGCGTTTAAATCTACACGAGAATGTACATTCCTGATTTTGGCTTGGGTACGTTGAACACCCAACTGTACCCAATACTTACTTCCGGGCACCAATTCTGTGTTTTGCATCCAACACACATTTGCTTTGAGTTCTCTTGAGGGCGAAATTGTTTCATTTGTGCCACAGATGGTATTGCCTCTAGACACATCTACCTCATCTTCAAGCAATAGGGTAGCGCCCTCTCCTTGTTGCACTGCATCGACGGCTTTGCCAAATTTTTCTATGGATTTGATTTTACTAGTCCTACCACTTGGTTGCACAACAACAGCATCTCCCACCTGAAAACCACCTGAGTTTACCTTTCCTGCAAATCCTCTGTAGTCATGATGGGTTTCTGTTTTGGGACGAATCACATATTGCACCTGCAATACATTTTCAGCCTCTTTTTTGCTTTCTGTCGGCAGCTCTTCAAGTACTTGGAGCAAACTTTTCCCCTCATACCAGTCCATATTGGATGACGGTTGGGCTACATTGTCCCCTTTGAGTGCAGAAATCGGCACAAAAGTGCGTGTTTTGGCTTGGGCTTGTGCAGCCTCCATCCAACGTGTGATGTCTTGTTTGATTTCCTCAAATCTATTTTGATCAAAATCAACCAAATCCATTTTGTTGACGGCAAACACCAAATGTTGAATCCCAAGAAGTTGGGTGATATACAAGTGTCTTTTGGTTTGCTCTATCATTCCCTTGCGACCGTCGAGAAGCAAAATGGCAGCTTGTGCTGTAGAAGCTCCCGTGACCATATTGCGCGTGTATTCCACATGACCCGGTGCATCAGCGATGATAAACCTTCTTTTGGGCGTAGAGAAAAATATATTTGACACGTCGATTGTGATGCCTTGTTCCCTTTCGGTTAGCAGTCCGTCTGTGGCCAAAGAAAGGTCCAAATAATCAAAACCTCGTGCATCACTTTTTTGGCGAATGTGCGCCAACTGATCGGTTTTTAAAGAGTTTGTCTCATAGAGTAGGCGCCCAATGAGCGTGCTTTTTCCGTCGTCAACACTTCCTGCGGTTGCTATTTTGATAAGTTCCATAACTAAAAATATCCCACTTTTTTACGTTCTTCCATGGCTCCTTCAGATCGCTGGTCGTCAATGCGTGCGCCACGCTCTGACAAGTCAGAATCTCCAATTTCTTGTATGATGTTTTCCAATACAAATGCATCTGACAATACAGCAGCCGTACACGTCATATCTCCCACGGTTCGAAAACGAACATTGGCATTGCGTACTTCATCACTGTCATCGACATGAACATAGTCAGATACGGGAATCCATTGCCCATCACGATTAAATACTTTTCGTTCATGAGCGTAGTAGAGGGATGGAATATCTAGCTGTTCTCTCTGAATATAGTTCCACACATCCAGTTCTGTCCAGTTGCTGATGGGGAATACGCGTACGTTTTCCCCGTTGTGAATTTTGCCGTTGAGCATATCAAACAATTCTGGACGTTGTAGCTTTTCGTTCCACTGTCCAAAATCGTCTCGCACAGAAAAAATACGCTCTTTGGCGCGCGCCTTTTCCTCATCTCGGCGGGCACCGCCCAAACATGCGTCAAATTTGTGTTTCTCGATGGTGTTGAGTAGGGTAGTGGTTTGCAATGCGTTTCTGCTCGCATAGCGACCCGTTTCTTCTCTTACCAGACCTGCATCAATATCGTCTTGTACATGACCTACAATCAACTGTACCCCCAATCGTTCTACCAGTTTGTCGCGAAAGGCGAGGGTTTCAGGAAAGTTGTGCCCAGTGTCGATATGCACCAAGGGAAAAGGTATCTTGGCAGGTGCAAATGCCTTTTCGGCCAAGCGCACCATGGTGATTGAGTCTTTTCCGCCAGAGAAAAGCAAACAAGGCTTGTTAAACTGCCCCGCTACTTCGCGCATGATGTAGATGGATTCTTCTTCTAAACGATTGAGTACGTCCATATGTTAGTTTTTAATTTGATGTAATCCACATTCTTTATGACTGCTTTCCCACCACCACCTTCCGGCTCGGATGTCTTCTCCATCTGAGATGGCGCGCGTACAAGGCGCACAGCCAATGCTTACATAGCCTTTTTTGTGAAGCTTGTTTTGTGGGACTTTATGGATTTCTAAATATTGATTGACTTGTTCTAAGGTCCAATGAATCAGGGGGTTGAATTTGACAATATTAAAGGCTTCATCGTATTCAAAATGATGCAAAGTCGATCTGTTGGCAGACTGTTCTTGTCTGAGACCTGTAATCCACACGTCTGCCCCTTCCAAAGCACGCTTTAGGGGTTCGATTTTTCTTACACCACAGCAGGCTTTTCTTTTGTCAACGGAGTCGTAAAAACCATTGATGCCATCTCTGGCTACCAATTCCGCCAATGCGTCATGCTTTGGGTAAAAACAGTCAATGTGTTTGTTGTATTTTTTGGTGGTTGCAGATAGCACATCATAGCTTTCTTGAAACAAACGCCCTGTGTCCAGCGTAAATACATCTACAGCAAGCGATTGCTTAAAAATAAAATCTGTGAGTACTTGGTCTTCCTGTCCCAAGGAGGATGAAAACACGGTTCTTCCGAGTTGGGCATCTTGCAGCAAAGCAAACAAATGCGCCAAGTCAAAGGGGTCTTTGATTTTTTGATTTAGGGAATCCAGGGTGTCTGCAATCATTTCTTGTCTGATTTACCCCAGTGAATTCGATTCCAAACTCGTTCATGAACCACATAAAAACCCATTTTGGTAACAAGTTCGATAGCGCCTATGGACAGGGCAAAAGAGAGGGTACCTGTTACCAAATATGAAATAATAATGGTATCCAGTGTTCCTATGATACGCCAGCTTATGGATTTAATTAAACTGCGTGACCATTTCTCTGATTGAGATGACTTTGTTTTTTCGGACTTATTGTAGGCGATCCAGTGGTCGAGTAACATGGTATTTGTTTTTCGGTTACAAACATAAAACATATTTCAGATAAATCCTACCAAATATATAGGATTTATATATTTAAGTGAAATTGTGTATATTTGTGTGTGATTTCAAACAAGTGTAAATACGCCATTCGAGCGCTTCTCTACATAGCGCGTCAATCTGAAGAGGATAGGGTCGTGATGACTTCTGAGATAGCCGAAGCTCAAAAAATCCCTCGTAAGTTTTTGGAAGGTATACTCCGAGATTTGCGGAACAATCGCATATTGGACAGCAAGCGCGGTAAAGACGGTGGCTTTCGGTTGTTGCGCAAACCTGAAGAGGTGAGTATGACCGAAATCATGCGTATCATGGATGGCCCTATTGCCATGCTTCCTTGTGTGTCACTGAACTATTACCGCTCGTGCGAAGAGTGTGAAGAAGACTGTTGTCAGGTCAAAGGTTTGTTTGAACAAGTTCGTGACCGCACGCTTGAAGTGCTTAATAATGCCAACCTAAAGACATTGGGTGAGCAAGCTTTATAACAACCTACTACTTCATTTTTTTTAACATTTTAAAATGCGTGCTCGCATAAAGCAAAGCGTTGTAAGCATTTGCAATTTTACCAGTTCTTGAAACTTTATTGAGTTGGGTTTCCATGCCGCTTGCTCCCACACGAACCTCCATGCTGATGGGCAGTCCTGATTCCATAATCACCTTCTTAACAGCGTTTGGTGAAAGTTTGGGAAAGTAGGATTTTACAAGTGCGGCCACTCCCGAAACAGCAGGTGCCGCCATAGAGGTGCCGCTGTAACTGTTATAGTTGTTTGAGGGAGTAGTGGAGTAAATGATGGCCCCAGGAGCAAAAATATCCACATTGTTTAACCCATAATTTGAAAAAGGAGCTACCATTCGACTGCTAAGGCTTGGGCCAATCGCTCCTACAGTAATCAAATTGTTGGCTACTTCGGGTCCGTTGTCCACACTGTCATTGGGGTAGGTGGGAACCACATCGATGTTTTCGCCATCATTTCCGGCTGCATTTACTAAAAGTACTCCTTTGGACTCTGCATAAACAATCGCTTCGCGTACTTTGTCGCTGTGGGGAGAAAATCCTTTTCCAAAACTCATATTCACAATATCGGCTCCATTATCTGCGGCATATCTTATGGACATTGCGATGTCTTTGTCGTATTCGTCTCCTTCGTTAGGTACGGCACGCAAGGCCATGATGGCAACTTTGTCTGCAACCCCTTTCATTCCCAAAGTATTGTTGCGGTTGGCTGCTACGATTCCCGCTACGTGCGTGCCATGGGATTCATCATCGTGTTTTGGACGTATATCGGAATCACCGTAGAAACGTTGTGAAAAATCATCAGGGTTGTCTCCTGTGGTTCTTGCATTCCAGCTTAGACTTAATGATTTTTTGATACTCTCGTTATAATGATACACGTCTCGTGTAAGGTTACCGATAATGGTTTCCAAGTCATCGTCACCAATTTCAGATTTGATTTTGTCGGCGTATTGTTTAAGAGCTTCCTTTTTTTCAGGAAAATCTTTCCCCGATTTCAACATACGAATCAGTTCGTACTGATCTCCTTCAGAATCGCCTAAAAAATTCCAGCCATGGATGTCATCTACATATCCATTTTTGTCATCGTCAATTCCATTGTTAGGAATTTCATCGGTATTTACCCATATCAATCCCGTGAGGTCTTCGTGGTCAATATCAATGCCGGTATCAATGATGGCTACAATGACATTGCTGCCTTCTTTTTCGTTCAGTAGGCTTGTGTGTGCTCTGTGTACGCTCATCCCAGGAAGTGCGTCTGCATTGGGGTCTGTGTGTTGCCATGAGCGAAACACGGCACGATTGGGCTGTTTCTCACTAGCGTTGTCAATGTTGGTAATGGGCAGACCCTCAAGCTGAAGAGAGGCACAACTTGTAAGAACCAGAAAAAAAATAAAAAAAATGGGTTTTGAAAAATTCATATTGGGGATTTTTAAAATATTGAATGCAAGTTTACGCAATTATTGTAACAAATTAACGGACTGTTGTTTGTTATGTTAAATATCTTATAAGCGTAGATTTCTTTTGAGTCCAATAACATTATAGATGGCTTGAATTTGGTTGAGCGCGTAGTCAACATCTTTGTAAAACAGGTTTAATGAACGACATGAGATGGTTTTGGAATGGATGTCGTGTGATGTGATTTTTTTTAACACCAATCCATGGGTTTTGTGTAGGATGACAAAAATCCAATCTTTTTGGTCGAGTTTGTGTTCCCAAAGCGCGGGTTCGATTTCTCTGCAAAGCACCCAATCACCTTCTACAATCGAAAAGCGAGAGCCGTCATCCATGCTGTCGCTGCTAACCTCAAAACAGTAGTGCTTTCCAGAAAATTCACCCGAAACTTCCCAAATGCTGATGGGAAGCTGACCGATAAAATCGGGATTGTGAAGTTGTAAAGAAAATTCTTGTTGTATGTTTCTATGTATTGTAGGGATTCTTTTTTGTTTGGAAGGAATAGATTCTCTTATTTGGTCTCCAGCCAACATTTCGCCAACTCCTTTGAGAAGCCAAGAACGACTGATGTGAGGGCAAAGTTGAAGCACGCGTTCGGCCAAGTCGGGCCCCACTTCATTGCGTCCATTGCTGATAACCTCGAGTGTTGCAAAGCCCAGTTTCTTGGCAAGTTCATATTTGGTAAGTTCCAAATATTCACATAGGTATTCAAAGAGAGGTTCATAACCATTAAAAATCCAATCGAGTGTGTATTCTGGAAATCGTTGGTGGATTTTTTTAATAGATGTGTGGGAGAGAGATTTTTCTCCTTTGATGGCAATGGCAATGACATTTCTATTGATGCCGCATTCTTGCTCGAACTTCCTTAAAGAAAAACCACTTTGAATTTGGATTTGTTTAACACGTTTGTGTATTGACATAGCTTCAGGTTATAGTTTAAACCTTGGGGTTGGTTATTTTTCAATTTTTAATCCAACAAAATATTTTATAAAATTACGAATAAATAATAAAAATATTTGCAATGGTGAGTGTTTATTATCACGACAGGCTTTCTAAAGTGGAGCTAGAGATTCGGAAAAGATATGTTTTCCATCAACACAAAAAGTTTGTTATCAGTTAAGATTTGGCTTCAAAATTTAATGACTTACTCAATGTTGCCAAGGAAAGAAAAACCAATCAATGGCCTGTTGAAGGAGAACTTCTAGATTTGGTGCCTATGCTAAACGTAGGCGGAGTCACACGCCCCGACCATATTGAACAATTTTTAGACATCGCTTTTGAAGAGGCTCAAAAAGATGAAAGTGTAAAAGAGCGCGCATGGGCTATTGGTAACCGATGGCGCGCTCTAGCTTTGGTGCTTCGAAAAGATTTGGAGGACTAAAATGTAAAA
>JBMYLY010000030.1:0-16356 GCA_049596815.1 Flavobacteriaceae bacterium
CGCTCGGCGGTTTTGCCACTCTAAGACAAAACCCATGATGAAGTGAAAAAGCACCCCAAAGATGAGTACAGGCTGCAGTACGAATTGTACCAGTGCATTGGTACCCATAAAATGGGAAAATTCATTAAAAACAGCTTCGCTAAAGACCGAGGTTACATTGATTGTAAAATGCTGAAGCAAAAAAACAATCAAAAACAAGCCTGATAAGGCCATGGCTACTTTGCGGAGAATGGAACTGGAAGATGCAGTACCCATAAGATTTTGGTTTGGTTTGACAAGCAAAATTAGGTGCTGGCAGCTTGTTGACCAAGTATTTTTAGGCCTTTTTGGTTTGGAAGAATTCTAAATAAAGTTTTGTTGAAGTTTTTAGGTCAAAATCCTGAAAAAAAGCCAGTTAGGTTCAACAAAAGAATGGAATTTACTTGATATTAATCCCTCTTACCACATCAGCTATTTTCAATATGTATTCCCCTTTAGGCAAGAAATAAACCCCATTGTCTGCCGGTATGATGTCTTGATGTTTGCGAATAAACTTTCGGATGTTTTCTGGTGCTATGGTCAGGTCATAGGTCCCGTAATTCAGCCCTTGCTGCAGGTCCATGTCAAATGTAAATATCAAAATATCTTTGTCAGAATACACTTCTACAGTAGCGCTACTAGTGATGGCGGAATACACCACAAAATCCATTTCAGGCAAGTATGGCTCCGTCCATGTATTACGAGCTTTTCCCCATCGGTCACTGTGATTGACATCACTTAATTCAAATATGTGAATAGATCTCCCGGCAAGTTCAGGCAGTTGCTGAATGTGCATAAGATCAACCTTATAAATAGAACGGCCGTGTGTGCCCAATAGCAAATGATTTTTGTCGGGTTGTACAACCATATCATGCACTGCTACTTTGGGTAGGGTGTCTTCAAAAGCTTCCCAATCGGTGCCTCCATTTACAGACACATAGGCAGCATTGTCGGTGCCTACATACAGTATGTTGGGGTGCGTGGGGTCTTCTCTAATCACATTGACTGGTGAGGGAGGCAATTCGTTGTGCAAAGGGGTCCAGCTTTGACCCATGTCTTGACTCACATACACATAGGGTTGAAAATCATCGTTTCTATAGCCGTTAAGTGTGGCATAGATGCGATTGGGTTCGTGGGTAGAGAACTGCACGCGACTTACCCAGAGGTTCTGCGGAAGTGCGTCGCTAATGCGATTCCAAGTGACACCTCCGTCTTGAGTAAGTTGAATGTAGCCATCGTCTGTACCCACCAACAACGTGCCAAAGGCAAACAAAGATTCATCTATGGATGTGATGGTTCCATAGGGCACATTTCCTTGGACACCTCCTTGGGTGAGGTCTTCAGAAAGGGCTTTCCACTCGTCCCCTTGTTTCATAGAACGGTGGAGTTTGTTGCTGCCCAAATACAAAATGTCTTGGTTGTGGGGAGACAACAAAATGGGGGTTTGCCAATTGAAGCGCAAAGGAGGTTCGCCCAGTTCGTGTTTGGGTTGGATATAGGTGTTGGTGTTTTTGTCCCTGTCAATCCTGTAGTAATTACCAAACTGATAACCGGTAAAAACGATATCAGGATTGCGGTTGTCTACCTGAATTTGCATGCCATCACCTCCCATGATAGAGTTCCAATTGTTGTGGCCTGTTTGATGCCATGCCGGGCTTTCAACAGCCGTATGAGGAGCCACCCAAACCCCGTTGTCTTGCAGTCCGCCATAGACATGATAAGGATCTTGGCGATCGGCATATACGGTGTAGAATTGCCCCACCGAGGGTTGGTTGTTTTTGATCCAATGGGTGCCATCGTCGTAGCTGATATTTACGCCTCCATCGTTTCCGTTAATCAAATGCTTAGGATTTTGGGGATTGATCCATAAAGCGTGGTGGTCCACATGGGCATTGGGCGCATTGATGTCCGTAAAGCTTTGCCCTCCATCTTTGGATTTTAAAAAGGGTACCCCATAAATATAAATAGCTTCTCTGTCGGTTGGGGACACATGAATTTGTCCAAAGTAATAGCCGTAGCTAAAGTAGATGTCGTCCAAGTAGTCCTCGTGGGTTTTGTTCCAAGTTTTCCCGCCATCTGTACTTCGGTAGACCTCTGCCCCAACCACGGGTGTGTCAAACAATAAGGCATTGGCGTCTTCTAAGTAAAGTGCTAGATCGGCAGGCTGTACTTTGCCCAACTTGACAGAGGCTTTGACTGACTCAGCAGTATATTTTTTTGGAAATCGATTGGTGCGTAAGTAATCTTCAAGCAAACTATCATTTATGGCAAAAAATCCTTCCAGAGAAAGGGTTTTAAAATCGTTTTTTTGGAGCCCTTTGGACAATTTTTCTTCTGCCGGACGACGGTCTTGGTTGTCCAAAATTGCATAGAGGTCATCGCTGTCAAAAGCTGCCAAACCGATGCGACCGACCCCCTCACCCTGAGGAAAACCCGAATCGGGTGTGGAAATTAAAGTCCAAGAATCGCCTCCGTCTGTACTTTTGTAGATACCTGAAGCCGAACCACTGCCTGTAAAATTCCAAGCTTTCCGGTCTTTTTGCCAAGCCGAGGCATACATGATATTAAAATTTTCAGGCGCTACGCTGATGTCTATGATTCCCGTAGTGTCATTAATGTAAAGGGTTTGTTGCCAGGTCTTTCCACCGTCTTGGGTTTTATAAATTCCACGTTGGGTATTGGGCGTATACAAATGACCTGTCACACCCACAACGACTTCATCGGGATTGTTCGGGTTGATTTCGATTTTTCCAAAATGATGGGCGTCTTCCAAACCCACAAGCCGCCACGAAGCACCTCCATCTTCCGATTTTAACAAACCAATACCGGGGTAGGAAGAGCGGGAGGCATTATTTTCGCCCGTGCCTACCCAAAGGGTATTGCCGGCCCAATCGACAGCAATATCGCCTATGTTTTGAGTAGGGCTGTTGTCCATCACAGGAGTAAAACTCGTGCCATTGTTATCGGTATACCACAATCCGCCCGAGGCATAGGCCACATAAAACTCATGGGGCGCATCGGGATTGACAGCCAAGTCGGTCACGCGACCGCTCATCACACTTGGTCCGATATTGACAACAGGAGTTTGAGAAACAAGGGAAGGTCTGTCTTGGGCAAAGAGCGCGCCCACCACACATAAAGAAAGGAGCCAATTTTTCATAACTAAGAATATATTAGGTGTTAAGGTAGCCTTATTTTTTGAATTTCAATACCTTTACCCTAAATCCCTACAACCTTATGAAGTACGCGCCTTTCCCCCAAACCCTATTTGTTGAAAACCGCAAGCGTTTTGCGGCCCAACTCAAGCCCAATAGCATCGCAGTATTTAACGCCAATGACATCTACCCAATCAGTGCGGACAGCACACTGCCTTTTGAGCAGCACCGCGACTTGTTTTACCTCAGCGGTGTAGATCAAGAAGAAACCATCTTGGTGCTTTGCCCAGATGCCAAAGACGCTTCGCAGCGCGAACTGCTATTTGTGCGAGAAACCAACGCCCATATTGCAGTATGGGAAGGTGCCAAACTGAATAAAAAGGAAGCCACCCAAGTTTCTGGAGTACAAAGCGTGCATTGGGTTCAGGATTTTGAAACTGTGTTTAAAGCCTTGGCAGCCTCGTGTGACCACATATACATCAATACCAACGAACACTATCGCGCCCAAGTCGAAACCCAAACACGTGAGGACCGATTTATCGCTTGGTGCCAAAAGGAATTCCCAAACCACCCATACGAAAAGAGCAATTTTATTCTGCAAGCCTTACGTGCTGTCAAAGACCCTGAAGAAATCGCGCGTATCCAACATGCTTGCGACATCACTGAAAAAGGTTTTAGACGGATACTAGACTTTGTCAAACCGGGTGTATGGGAATACGAGATTGAGGCAGAGTATGCCCATGAATTCCTCCGCAACCGATCCAAGGGATTTGCATACACCCCCATTATCGCTTCAGGTGCCAACGCCAATGTGTTGCACTACATTCAAAACAACCAACGATGCCAAGCCGGTGAGTTGCTTTTGATGGATGTGGCGGCTGAGTATGCCAATTACGCGAGCGATATGACACGTACGATTCCGGTGTCCGGGCGTTTTAACTCTCGTCAGCGCGCTGTTTATGAAGCCGTTTTGCGAGTCAAAAATCAAGCCACCCAACTCCTTGTACCAGGAGCTTTCTGGAAGGAATATCATGTTGAGGTGGGGAAAATCATGACTTCAGAGTTGCTCGGATTGGGCTTGTTGGACAAAGCCGACGTACAGAACGAAACTGCCGATCAACCAGCCTACAAAAAATATTTTATGCACGGTACCTCCCACCACTTGGGGCTAGACACCCATGACTATGGCCTACTAGACCAACCCATGCAAGCCAATATGGTCTTTACGGTAGAGCCTGGCATCTATATCCCTGAAGAAGGATTTGGTATTCGCTTAGAAGATGATGTTGTCATACAAGAAACTGGCGCGCCTGTAAATCTGATGAAAAACATTCCTATTGAAGCCGATGAAATCGAGGCTTTGATGAACGCCTAAAACGACTTCCAACCTTGGGCTTGTAAGGCAATTTTCTCTCCACCCCTAGTAATGATATGTGCTCCTGAAGCCGCATCTGTGATGTGACCAATGACGGTCAGGTTGGGGTTGCCTTTGATCTTGTCGTAGTCTTCTTGTTTGATGGTAAAAAGCAATTCGTAGTCTTCCCCTCCAGCAAGTGCAATGGTAGTGCTATCTAAATTAAACTCCTCACAAACCGATATATACTGAGGGTCCAGAGGAATCTTTTCTTCATACAAATCACAGCCCACCTCGGAATGTTTGCACAAATGCAGTATTTCGGATGACAAACCGTCGCTGATGTCTATCATTGCGGTTGGAGCTACACCGAGTTGGGCCAACAATTCAGGGATGTCTTTGCGGGCTTCTGGCTTAAGCTGACGCTCAATAAGGTAGGTGTAGGCATCCAAGTCGGGTTGGTTGTTGGGATTGGCCTTAAACACTTCTTTTTCTCTTTCCAGCACTTGTAGTCCCATATAGGCAGCCCCCAAATCTCCACTAACGACCAACAGATCGTTGGGATGAGCCCCCCTGCGATAGACAGGTGTTTGAGTCGTTCCCAAGGCAGTTACACTGATAATAAGACCCGTCGTTGAGCTTGTTGTATCTCCTCCGACCAAATCTACTTTATAGGTCTTGCAAGCCAAGTAAATCCCCGCATAAAGTTCTTCCAAAGCTTCTTTAGGAAAACGATTGGAAACCGCTATACTGACAGTGATTTGTGTGGCCGTCCCGTTCATCGCATAGATATCAGAAAGATTGACCATCACCGCTTTGTATCCCAAATGTTTAAGGGGCATATAGGCCAAATCAAAATGAACGCCCTCCACCAACATGTCGGTGGATACCAAAGTTTTTTCAGCGGAATGTTTCAATACCGCCGCGTCGTCACCGACTCCTTTGAGGGTAGACGGTTGTTCTAATGGAAAATCCTTGGTCAGTAAATCGATCAGTGCAAATTCGCCCAAATCTGAAAGCGGAGTTTTGGCTTGATTTTTGTTGTCAAACATATGGCAAAAGTACGTGCATTTTAATTATACCAAAACCCTTACTTTAGACTCATGAATCCTAAAAATCTTCTTTGCGGTGCTTTGTTGGGACTCATCTTGGCTTGTAATGACGATACAAGCCCAACAGAAAGTCAGCCACTCATAGAGCCCTTGTTCGCTTGCGAGTCGGGGGTAGCCGGTCCATATGCTTGTCGGGGAATCGACCTGATGGGGCACCTTTCTTTAGAAGAAATGGATGCCACTGCCGGAAATGATTGCTGGGGATGGACCGACCCTGCGACAGGAAAAGAATATGCCCTTATGGGGCTCAACAATGGCACTGCTTTTGTCGATGTGACTGTCGCCAATGACCCTGTCTATTTGGGCAAATTACCTACCCAAACAGTTTCGAGCGTGTGGCGCGATATCAAAGTGTATCGACAATATGCGCTTATTGTTGCCGACCGAGCCGAGAATCACGGCGTACAAATTTTTGACCTAACACGACTTCGCGGTGTCAGTGCCCCCACCATTTTTGATGCCGATGCCCATTTCGATGGTTTGGATAGCGCCCACAACATTGCAGTCAACGAAGACAGCGGATATGCCTTTGCCGTAGGAGCTTCCACTCACAGCGGAGGGCCACACTTTATCAATTTAATTGACCCGCTGATGCCACAAGACGCAGGGGGCTATGCTACTAGTGGTTATTCTCACGATGGGCAAGTGGTCACCTACAATGGGCCCGACAGTGCCTATGAGGGTAAGGAACTCTTTTTGGGGAGTAACGAAAACGAGGTCGTCTTGGTCGATGTGACCGACAAAGACAATCCGCAACTAATTTCACGTGCTCAGTACACCCAAACCCAATACACCCACCAAGGCTGGCTGACCGAAGACCACCGCTTTTTTCTGGTTGGAGATGAATTGGACGAACTGCGAGAAGGCATTCCCACCCGTACTTTGGTTTTTGACATCCGTGATTTGGACAACCCCAAGGTACATTTTGAATATGTGGCTGAGACAGATGCCATAGACCACAATGGCTATGTTGTGGGTGAGGAGTTCTATCTTGCAAGTTATACTGCCGGATTGCGTATTCTAGATATATCTCAAATTGAGAACAAACAATTTACAGAAACTGCCTTTTTTGAAACCCACCAAGAAGTTCCAAGCGGTTCAGGGTTAATAGAGACGATGGCAATCCAGTTTGACGAAGATCATGAAAACCCCCTCAAAGGGAATAATCCACTGTTTGATGGGGCTTGGAGCGTGTATCCCTACTTCGACAGTGGTAACATCATTGTTAGCGACATTAGCGGAGGGCTTTTTGTCGTTCGGAAGCAGTAAAAATCTGTAATCTGCTTTTTTGCATGTTTTCCTTTTATTATACTTAAGTCTAACAGCGTAAAAAACTGTATATTTGCGCTTTATTTAGACAAAATCTAATTTAACCATGATTAAGGTTTCAGAATCCGCAAAACTTCAGGTAAGGCAATTGATGCATGCCGATGGCTTTGACGCAGTGCAAGACTTTGTGCGCGTAGGCGTCAAAAGTGGTGGTTGTTCCGGATTGTCCTACGACTTGGCATTTGACAAAGAGGTTGGATCCGACGACAAGGTGTTTGAGGACAATGAAGTCAAAATTGTGGTGGATAAGAAAAGTTTTCTCTACTTGGTAGGGACCACCTTGGAATATTCAGGTGGGCTCAACGGTAAGGGGTTTGTGTTTAACAATCCCAATGCCAATCGTACCTGTGGATGTGGAGAAAGTTTTTCACTCTAAATTATTGCTATGGCCTATACGGAAGAAGAATTAAAAAAAGAGCTCGAAACCAATGAGTATGAATATGGTTTCTACACCGATATTGAGTCGGACACCTTTCCGGTGGGGCTCAATGAGGAGGTCGTGCGTGCCATTTCGCAACGCAAAAATGAGCCTGATTGGATGACCGAGTGGCGACTGGAGGCCTATCGTACGTGGAGCAATATGCAAGAGCCCGACTGGGCCAATGTGCAATACATAAAACCTGATTTTCAAGCCATTTCATACTACTCGGCTCCTAAAACCGCACCCAAATACAACAGCTTGGATGAGGTAGACCCTGAACTGCTCAATACATTCGAGCGCTTAGGGATTTCTCTGGAAGAACAAAAAAAATTGGCTGGGGTGGCGGTAGATATCGTTATGGATTCGGTGTCTGTTGCGACCACATTTAAAGAAACTTTGGCTGAAAAAGGCATTATTTTTTGCTCAATTTCTGAAGCCATCAAAGAATATCCTGAGTTGGTACGCAAGTACATCGGCACCGTAGTGCCACGCACAGACAACTACTATGCTGCGCTCAACTCAGCCGTATTTTCAGACGGTTCTTTTTGTTATATCCCAAAAGGCGTACAGTGCCCGATGGAGCTGTCTACCTATTTTCGAATCAACCAAGCTGGAACAGGTCAGTTTGAACGCACCTTGGTCATTGCAGACGAGGGCAGCTATGTGAGCTATCTTGAAGGATGTACGGCGCCTGCCCGCGACGAAAATCAGCTCCATGCGGCAGTAGTGGAACTCATAGCCCTAGACCATGCAGAAATAAAATATTCAACCGTACAAAATTGGTTTCCCGGTGACAAAGATGGCAAAGGAGGGGTGTTTAACTTCGTAACCAAGCGCGGTGTTTGCCACAACAAATCCAAAATCTCTTGGACACAAGTAGAAACCGGCTCTGCAGTGACTTGGAAATATCCTTCCTGTATTTTGAAGGGAGACGATAGCATCGGAGAGTTTTATTCGATTGCTGTCACAAACAACCACCAACAGGCCGATACGGGTACCAAAATGATTCACTTGGGCAAACGCACCAAAAGTACTATCATTTCGAAAGGGATTTCTGCCGGTACCTCTCAAAACAGCTACCGTGGTTTGGTGCAAATCAGTCCGCGTGCAGAGGATGCCCGCAATTTTTCACAATGTGATTCTCTGCTCATGGGCAATCGCTGTGGTGCGCACACATTTCCATACATAGAGGCTCGAAGCAAAAGCGCGCAAATCGAACACGAGGCCACCACTAGTAAAATCGGAGAAGACCAGATATTTTATTGCAACCAACGGGGCATAGACACCGAAAAAGCCATCGCCCTAATCGTAAACGGTTTTAGCAAAGAAGTGCTTAACAAACTCCCCATGGAGTTTGCTGTAGAAGCTCAAAAATTGTTGGAAATTTCTCTTGAAGGTTCCGTAGGATAATAATAAACCCAAATACAATGAAAACCCGACTATTTGTTTTAATTTCAGTACTCAGCCTAGCCGCTTGTAGTACCCAAACCAAAGAGAAAAGCGAAGCCATTGCAGGTGAGTTTTTGTTCTACAGTGGTGCGGCTGTTCTCAATACAGGAAGTGAAATTTATGGTGTGGCCATAGATGATATGCTACATGAGCTCCACAGCCAAGCTGTGCCCATTCAAAAAGACAGTTTTGATATGGTTCAGGTGTACATCAAAGGCGTAATTACCGACAATCCGAACCCAGAAGGGTGGGCCCGAGTAGTGCGTGTGGTCGAAATCGACTCCGTAGCTCCCTCGGCACCTATCGAAAATCAAATGATTCAAATCCGTACAGAATAATATATGTTAAGCATCGACAACCTACATGCCCAAGTAGAGGGCAAGAAAATACTCAACGGCATCCATTTGGACATCAAAGCGGGAGAAGTACACGCCATAATGGGACCCAACGGATCTGGAAAAAGCACCCTTTCAACGGTAATTGCCGGGCATGAGGATTATGAAGTGTCCAAAGGAAATGTGTTGTTTCAAGGAACTGACATTGGTGAACTAAGCGCCGATGAGCGCGCACATCTTGGCATTTTCTTGTCGTTTCAGTATCCGGTTGAAATTCCCGGTGTGACGGTAACCAACTTCATCAAAACCGCCATCAATGAAACCCGTAAGGCACAAGGTCTGGAAGAAATGCCGGCCAATCAAATGCTAAAAAAAATCAAAGAAAAAGCCCAACTACTCGACATAGACACGCGTTTTTTATCGCGTTCGCTCAACGACGGTTTTTCGGGAGGTGAGAAAAAACGCAACGAGATTTTTCAAATGGCCATGTTGGAACCCAAATTGGCCATTTTGGATGAAACCGATTCGGGCTTGGACATCGATGCATTAAGAGTTGTTGCCAACGGTGTGAACACACTTCGCAACAAGGACAACGCCATCATTGTAATCACCCACTACCAGCGATTGCTAGACTATATCGTGCCCGACTTTGTGCATGTGTTACACGAAGGAAAAATCGTAAAATCAGGCACCAAAGAGCTCGCCTTAGAATTGGAAGAAAAAGGATACGACTGGATCAAACAAGCCATCTGATATGGGACTCAAAGACAAATTGGTCGCTTCTTATGTAGCCATGGCTTCGGAACCCGATGCCCATGACGGTGTGGCCAAAATACGTGCCAATGCCATAGAAACTTTTGAGCAACAAGGATTTCCTACCAAAAAAATGGAGGAATGGAAATACACTTCCCTTAACACTCTAGTCAAGACAGACTACAGCGTATTTCCAAAGAAGACTCAAGAATTGACCTTGAGTGACGTGCAGCGTTATATATTACACGATGTAGACACATATAAAATTGTGTTGGTTGATGGGGTGTATAGTGCGTTTTTGTCTGAAACTACGCATGAAGGTATGGACGTGTGTTTGATGTCTGCAGCACTGTCTCGACCCAAATACCGCAAGGTTATAGACACTTATTTTGACCAAATTGCGGATCGTTCTGATTCCCTGACAGCGCTCAATACCGCATTGACCAAAGAAGGCGCGTTTATTCATATACCCAAAGGACGTGTGGTCGAAAAACCCATTCAGATTATACATTTCTCCACAGGCGTAAACGCCAACTTGATGTTGCAACCCCGCAACCTGATTGTAGTTGAACCCAAGGCCGAGGTGCAAATCATCGAAAGACACCAAAGCTTGAGTGATGCGGCGGTGTTTACCAATTCTGTAACCGAAATATTTGCACACAAAGGGGCACAAATAGATTATTACAAAATCCAAAATGACCACCAAGAGGCATCCCTAATTGATAGCACCTATATCAGCCAACAAAAACATTCTCATGCCAAAGTGCACACATTCTCTTTTGGGGGCAAGCTGATTCGCAACAACTTACATTTTTACCACAAAGATCAATCGATAGAATCGACTATGAAAGGAATCACGCTTATCGAAGGTAAGCAATTGGTCGATCACCATACGCTCGTACACCACGCCCACCCAAACTCAAGCAGTCATCAAGAATACAAAGGGATTTTTGACGGGCAAGCCACCGGAGTTTTTAACGGAAAAATCGTGGTTGAGCAAGAGGCCCAAAAAACCAATGCCTTCCAGCAAAACAACAATATTTTGATGAGCGACAAAGCCACCATCAACACCAAACCTCAATTGGAAATTTTTGCCGACGATGTCAAGTGTAGCCATGGCTGTACCATCGGGCAGTTGGACGAGTCGGCTATGTTCTATTTGCAAACACGTGGCATTCCCAAAAAAGAAGCCCGGGCCCTACTGACTTATGCCTTTGCCAACAATGTGTTGTCGAGTGTGGCCATTCCGTCTGTGAAGTCACGCATCAACGCGTTAATCGCCAAAAAACTGGGTGTCAATTTAGGTTTTAATTTATAAAACCATGGGGTTCGACGTTGCTGCCATCCGCGCTGATTTTCCCATCCTCCAAAGAGCCGTTAACGGTCAGCCTTTGGTGTATTTTGACAATGCGGCTACTTCACAAACACCTCAGCAAGTCATCGATGTCATCACAGACTACTACCAAAACTACAACGCCAACATTCACCGTGGGGTGCACACATTGAGCCAGGAGGCTACTGACAAGTACGAGCTTGCCCGAAAGACCCTTCAAAAACATTTTAACGTAAAGCACACCCACGAAGTTCTTTTTACCTCTGGAACAACGCATAGCATCAATTTGGTAGCCTTCGGATTTGGCACTTTGTTGTCCCCAGGAGATGAGGTAATTGTTTCAGCACTTGAACACCATTCTAATATTGTGCCTTGGCAGATGATGTGCGAACGCAGCGGTGCCCAACTCAAAGTCATTCCGATGACCGATGAAGGGAGTTTGGACATGACCGCCTATGCCAAATTGCTCAACAAAAAGACTCGACTTGTTTTTGTCAACCATGTGTCGAATGCACTTGGAACGGTCAACCCAATCAAAGACATTATCGACCAAGCCCATGCTGTGGGCGCTGCCGTACTTGTCGATGGAGCCCAAGCCTGTCCGCATATCAAGCCCGATTTGCAAGCTTTGGATGTTGATTTTTATACGGTATCAGCCCACAAACTTTGTGGCCCTACTGGGGTTGGCATGCTGTATGGCAAAGGAGACTGGCTCAACAAACTGCCTCCCTATCAAGGTGGTGGAGAGATGATTGCCGAGGTGACTTTCGAAAAAACCACCTATGCCGACCTGCCTCATAAGTTTGAGGCCGGAACACCCAATATAGCCGGAGGTATTGCATTTGGTGCTGCCATTGATTATATGAATGGGGTTGGATTTGAGGATATCGCCCAATACGAAGCTGATCTCTTGAACCATGCCACCATGGCCCTTCAACAGATTGAGGGCTTGCGCATCTACGGGGAAGCCTCTGAAAAAACAGCGGTCATTTCTTTTAACGTTGAAGGCATACACCCCTATGATATAGGCACCCTGCTCGATAAAATGGGCATCGCTGTCCGTACAGGCCACCATTGTGCCCAGCCCATTATGGACTACTACAAAATCCCGGGAACAGTGAGGGCATCTTTTGCCTTCTACAACACCAAGGAAGAAATAAACACGATGGTCTCCGGACTCAAGCGTGCGGTTGAAATGTTGCGCTAATTTGTATTTTTGAAAGGATGAGTATAGAAAACGTACAAGCCGAAATCATTGAGGAGTTTGCTCTTTTTGACGATTGGATGCAACGCTATGAGTATATGATCGACTTGGGCAAATCCTTGCCCTTGATTGACCCCAAATACAAAACAGACAATCATATCATTAAAGGTTGTCAGAGTAAAGTTTGGGTGCATGCCGACATGGAAGACGACAAAGTGATTTTTACAGCAGACAGTGATGCCATTATCACCAAAGGCATCATTGCCATTTTGATTCGCGCTTTTTCGAACCACAGTCCTCAAGAAATTCTTGATGCCGATACCGCATTTATAGATCAAATTGGGCTGAAAGAGCATTTGTCGCCCACACGGGCCAACGGACTTGTATCTATGATTAAGCAACTCAAGCTTTATGCGCTCGCCTACCAAACACAACTGAACTAATTATGGAACATCAAGATTTAGGAGAAAAAATAGTCCGGGTACTCAAAACTATTTACGACCCCGAAATTCCGGTGGATATCTACGAATTGGGACTTATTTATGATGTGTTTGTCAACGAAGACCAAGATGTCAAAGTCTTAATGACCTTGACAACGCCCAATTGTCCTGTGGCTGAATCCCTACCACAAGAAGTAAAAGACAAAGTACAGTCTGTTGAGGAAGTAAATGAAGCCGAAGTGGAACTCACTTTCGACCCGCCTTGGACACGCGATCTGATGAGCGACGAAGCCAAACTCGAACTCGGATTTTTATAAGATGGAAATCGTTAACCGCGTTGCCGAAAGCGGTCTGATCACCCTAGACCCTTCAGAATTTATCAAAGGGGCAGATGTGTCCACAATCAAACTGAGTGATTTTTTAGAAGAAGGCGTTGTGCTGCGCGAAAAAACATTTAGAGAAAAGCTCAAAAACACAGATTGGTCTGGCTATAAGGGCCACTATGTGGGCATCATTGTAGACGGGGATTTGCTCATCCCCCAATGGGCACCCATGCTGTTTTCGGCACAGTTGACAGGAATTGCCAAAGCGGTCTGTGTAGGCAACGAGGATGCGGCAATGCTACAAGCATTTGAAGATGCCATTGACCAACTCGATTTGGAAGCCTACAAAGGTAAAAACCTCATCATCAAAGGTTGTGGAGACGGCACTGTACCACCCTCTGTTTTTGTGCGGTTGATCACACGTCTGACGCCTGTTGCCAATCGGATTGCCTATGGAGAGGCTTGTTCCTCAGTTCCCTTGTTTAAACGATAGATTTTTTTGAATTTTGTGATCACATTAAAATCCAAATTTATGCACCCTAAATTTTATTTATTATCTCTTTTATTCCTTACTTCTTTTGTTGTTAATGCGCAAGAAAAAACCTCCGAGCCCGAGGAGGGTTGGAAACGATCGGGCAAAGGCACCCTACTTGTCAACCAAGCCGCTTTTAGTGATTGGGCTTCGGGTGGGGTCAACAGTGTGTCATTGAGCCTTAATGTGGACTATGACCTCAACTATTTTGAAAATGGTTGGTCTTGGGATACCAAATTCATCGGTTCCTACGGATTGAGCTATATTGAAGGAGATACCTTTCTAAAAAAAACCAATGACCGTATCGAAATCAACTCGCTGTTAGGGAAGCAGTTTTCAGAAAGATGGAGTTATTCTACTTTATTTAATTTCAAGTCACAGTTTGCAAGAGGCTATCGGTTTGGAGAAAACGAAGAGGGCAAGGAGACACGCAGCCTCCGCACACATTTCTTTTCTCCGGCTTACATACAGTTTGGTATCGGATTTTATTGGAAAAAATCCAATGATCTATGGCTCAACATTGCGCCTTTTTCACAACGTATTACCATGGTCAGCAGGCGGTTTACCCGTGACCTAGACCCCGGTAAAGAATACTTTGGCGTGGGACAAGGAGACAATCATTTGTTTGAGTTGGGTGCCTCTGTCGCTGCTTTTTACAAGTTCAAAGCCATGGAGAATATTACCCTCGAAAACCGATTGGGGCTGTACAGTGATTATTTGGGAGACCCTCAAAATATCGATTTTGACTATACGGTTTCCGCCCATATGCAAATCAACAAATATGTCTCTACCAACCTAGAGTTGCAATTGGTCTATGACGACAATGCCATCGGGCGCCTACAAGTGCGTGAGGTGTTTGGAATTGGGGTCAATCTTGACCTTTAAAGCTCTGGATACAAAAAGTGGTTGTAGGGAAAACGGGTGATATGTATTTCTCGGACTTTTCGGTATAGCGTATTGCGCAGGCTGTCCAAGTGGGTTTTGTCTTGGGCAGAAACAAACACTGACTCCCCGTTGGTGCGCGCCATCCAAGTCTGTTGCCACTCTTCGAGAGAATAGTGTTTTTCGGTTTTTTCGGTTGTCAAATCGTACGCTTCTATAATTTCTGGGTGATACGCATCGATTTTGTTAAACACCATCAAGGTGGGCTTGTCCAGGGCTTTGATTTCTGCCAACAACTCCTTGACCGATTGAATATGATCCTCAAAATTGGGATGGGCGATGTCTACCACGTGCAACAATAGGTCGGCTTCGTGTACCTCATCTAGGGTGCTTTTGAAAGACTCAACCAGTTGGGTAGGGAGTTTTCGGATAAAACCCACCGTATCGGTCAATAGAAATGGCAGGTTGCCCACCACCACTTTGCGCACTGTGGTGTCTAGAGTCGCAAAGAGTTTGTTTTCGGCAAAAACCTTGCTTTTGCTCAGCACATTCATCAAAGTTGATTTGCCCACATTGGTGTAACCCACCAAGGCCACTCGTACCAACGCGCCCCTGTTGCCACGCTGGGTTGCCATCTGGCGGTCGATTCCTACCAGTTTCTTTTTAAGCAAAGAAATTTTGTCACGAACAATGCGTCGGTCGGTTTCGATTTCGGTCTCTCCCGGACCACGCATCCCAATCCCACCACGTTGGCGCTCCAAGTGTGTCCAAAGCCCTTTTAGGCGTGGCAACAAGTATTGGTACTGGGCCAGTTCTACTTGAGTACGCGCATAGCTCGTTTTGGCACGCTGGGCAAAAATGTCTAATATCAAACCGGTTCGGTCCAGAATCTTACACTTGAGCAACTGCTCGATATTGGCCTGTTGCGCGGGACTCAACTCATCGTCAAAAACCACGGTGCTGATATCATGGGTTTTGACAAAAGCTTGTACTTCTTCCATCTTCCCTGAACCGATAAAGGTTTTGGGGTGTGGGGTTTGCATTTTTTGGGTAAAACGTTTGACCACGGTTCCGCCGGCCGTGTGGGTCAAAAAAGCCAACTCGTCCATATACTCAGCCACACGGATTTCATCTTGGTCTTGGGTAATAATGCCGATGAGCACAGCCTGCTCATGGCTGAGGTCTTTTTGCTCAATCATTTTCGGGCTTCCAGTGTTGGAGGGTGAGGGTTTCGCCGTCAAAGACCCCGTAAGTGTAGTGTGAAATCCAGTCGCCAATATTGATATAGGTAGCCTTGTCGTCTACTGAAAGTTCAAGTGGCAAATGGCGGTGACCAAACACAAAATAGTCATGGTGTTCTTGTTGGCGTTTGCGCTGGGCATACTGAAACAGCCATTCTTTTTCGGGCCCGTGGTATTTGAGATCTTCATCGCCAGAAATGAGTTTGTTTTTAAGGGACAAATAGCGTGCAAAGGGGATCCCTAAGTCGGGGTGTAACCACCGAAACAGCCATTGTGCCAGTCGGTTTCGAAATAGTTTTTTCATGCGTTTATAGCCCTTGTCTCCCGGGCCCAAACCATCGCCATGACCGATAAAAAATTTCTTACCAGATAGGGTAAAGCTTTGGGGGGCAAAATAGACCTTAGCGCCAATCTCTTGTTGCAAATAGTTGCGCATCCACATATCGTGGTTGCCCACAAAAAAATGAATGGCTAT
>JBMYLY010000031.1:0-16341 GCA_049596815.1 Flavobacteriaceae bacterium
TGATACAACAAGGATTTATCGTTCGTACGCCCCGCGGACGAGAAGTGACCGACCTTGTACATCTTTGACCATTAAACGAAAGGGTTCCTGAAATACATTCTGCAACCGTTTGTTCCATGTTGGCATCTGGAAGAATGATGGCCGGATTTTTGGCTTCAAGACCCAAAACCAAACGCAATCTGTTTTTATAGGGGTGTAAATCTTGCAAGGAAATGGCAGACGAACTATGTCCAATCAGTGCCAATACGTCTACAAGACCGGTTTTCATGATAGGAGTCGCTATCGTACGGCCTCTACCAAAAACCACATTGACAACACCCGGAGGAAAACTTTCTTGAAAAGCCTCTAATAGGGGGGCAATCAATAGAACTCCGTGTTTGGCAGGTTTAAAAATCGCTGTATTGCCCATCATGATCGCAGGAATCAGAAGGGCGAAAGTTTCATTCAAAGGATAATTGTATGGACCCAAGCACAACACTATTCCCAGGGGACCTCTACGTACATGAGCGTGTACGCCTCCATCTTTTAAAAATTTGGCACTGCTACGGTCTATTTCTTTGTAAGCGTCTATGGTGTCATTGATATAGTCAACGGTTCTGTCAAATTCCTTTTCAGAATCAGCCAAGTTTTTTCCAATTTCCCACATCAATAGTTTGACGACTTTATCGCGTTGCAGCTTCATCAATTCGGCAAAACGCTCCATACAGGCAATACGCTCAGCTACTTTCATAGTCGGCCATTTACCTTGCCCTTTGTTATAAGCTTTATCCGCTGCAGCAAGCGCTTTTAGAGCAGATGCCTCATCCATGTCAGGGACTGTCCCCAACAAGGTAGGGCCATGCGTGCCATCATTTTGCTGAGTGCGTATCGATGAAAAGACAGAAGCTGTAGCACCATCCCAATCACTGAGTTTACCGCCGATCAAATAGGAACGATGGTCTATAGGTTCAATAGCAAATGCTTCTGGAATTGTTAGATTGTTATTATCCATGCAATTTTTTTACAATTATATTAAAAATTGAAATAAATCAGGTTTGTTATTTATATAATCTCCATAAAAACCCTTGTCTTTCATACGGTTGACCAAAGGTTCAAAGTTCTTTTTGTTTTTAAGTTCAATTCCAACAACCGCTGGGCCATTGGCACGATTGTGTTTTTTGGAATACTCAAAAAAAGTGATGTCATCATCAGGACCCAACACTTCAGCTAGAAATTCGCGCAGTGCACCCGCACGCTGAGGGAATCGTACGATAAAATAGTGTTTGAGCTCCGCCTCCAACAACGCACGCTCTTTGATTTCTGCCATTCGAGTGATGTCGTTGTTACCTCCACAAATGAGGCAAACCACATTTTTTCTTTGAATCTGAGGCGCATATTGTTTTAAAGCAGCCACAGACATTGCGCCAGCAGGCTCAACGACTATAGCGTCTTTGTTGTACATTTTTAGTATCGTTTGGCAAATGACGCCTTCCGAAACCAGTATCATATCATCCAAGTAGGATGTACACAACTCAAAGGCCTTATCCCCTACTTTCCGGACTGCAGCTCCATCAACAAACGGGTCAATTTTTGTTAGCGTAGTGTTTTTCCCCTCTTGTAGGGAGTTAAACATGGCTGGGGCTCCCTTGGGTTCTATACCAATGATTTTGGTGTTGGGTGATAGGGTTTTAAACACATGTAAAATACCAGATATCAATCCACCACCACCAATAGGAACAAACATGTAGTCAATAGGCTCTTCTGATTGCGCTATGATTTCCAATGCCAATGTGGCCTGACCTGCAACCACCTGATCATCGTCAAATGGATGTACAAATGTGCTGTTTTGGGAAGTACAAAAGGCCTGTGCTGCCTGATAAGCATCATCGTAGGTGTCACCAACCAATTGGATATCCACATCCGAACCACCAAACATTCGAACTTGATTAAATTTTTGCTTTGGCGTAGGTACGGGCATAAATATGGTCCCTTTGATACCTAATTTCTGGCATGCCAACGCGACCCCTTGCGCATGGTTTCCTGCACTGGCACAAACCACACCCGCAGCTCGTTCTTCATTGTTGAGGTTGGCAATCTTGTTGTATGCACCACGCAATTTAAAGGAACGCACGGGTTGCAAATCTTCTCTCTTGAGGAAAATGTTTGCATTGTAGTCGGCACTCAATCTGTCATTGGCCTGTAGGACCGTCTCTACAGCCACATCAGAAACGATAGATTTTGCTTGCTCAATAAGCGTTATATGCATCAAATCACCCAAATCCTACACAATTTTCTTCATGGCAGTCATAGAAGCACGCAATTCTTTTCCGATAACCTCTACAGGATGGTTTCGAATGGCATCATTGACTTGAATCAATTTTTGGTTGTCCGCACCGCTCTCATGAGACTGATAAGAGGTCCCAATCACGTTGGTATCAATGCCTTTCATAAAGTCTGTAAGCAAGGGCTTACATGCATGGTCAAACAAATAGCAGCCATATTCGGCCGTATCAGATATCACACGATTCATTTCGTACAACTTCTTACGCGCAATGGTATTGGCAATAAGTGGCGTTTCATGTAATGATTCGTAATAAGCAGAAGCATCTTTGATACCCGAAGCTACCATAGTGTCAAAAGCCAATTCAACCCCAGCACGCACAAAGGCAACCATCAGCACGCCATGATCAAAATATTCTTGTTCTGATATTTCCTTGTCGGTAATGGCTGTTTTTTCAAACGCAGTCTCTCCTGTAGCCTCACGCCATGTTAAAAGATTTTTATCGTCGTTGGCCCAATCTTCCATCATGGTCTTAGAAAAATGCCCTGACATGATATCATCCATGTGCTTTTCAAACAACGGTAACATGATTTCTTTAAGCTCCTCTGAAAGTTCAAAAGCTTTGATTTTGGCCGGATTGCTCAAACGGTCCATCATATTGGTGATGCCTCCGTGCTTAAGCGCTTCGGTAATGGTTTCCCAGCCATATTGTATCAATTTGGCAGCATATGAGGGTTCAATTCCTTTTTCAACCATTTTGTTGAATGACAAAATTGAACCGGTTTGCAACACACCACACAAAATGGTCTGCTCTCCCATAAGGTCTGACTTCACCTCAGCCACAAAGGAAGATTCCAATACACCCGCACGATGACCTCCTGTGGCCACACAATAGGCTTTGGCTTGTTCCAAACCATGACCTTGAGGATCATTGTCCACGTGGACAGCAATCAAGGTAGGTACCCCGAAACCGCGCTTATACTCTTCGCGCACTTCTGAACCGGGACTTTTTGGTGCCACCATGATAACCGTAAGGTCTTCACGAACACGCATCCCCTCCTCTACGATGTTAAAACCATGAGAGTAAGATAGAGTGGCTCCTTTTTTCATCAAAGGCATCACGGCTTCTACCACAGAGGTGTGATTTTTGTCCGGAGTGAGGTTTATGACCAAATCTGCTGTTGGAATCATATCCTCGTAGGTGCCCACTGCAAAATTGTTACTAGTGGCATTTTGGTAAGAGGCTCTTTTTTGCTCAATGGCTCCTGCACGAAGTGCGTAAGAAACGTCCAAGCCGGAATCACGCATGTTGAGTCCTTGGTTGAGACCTTGCGCGCCACAACCGACAATGACCACTTTTTTACCAATGAGCGCATCAACGCCAGTGGAAAATTCCGAAGCGTCCATAAACCTACATCTGGCTAATTGATCAAGTTGTTCTCTAAGAGATAGGGTGTTGAAATAATTTGACATTATAATTGTGTTTTATTCTGAGAATTCTTTTAACAAACGACTGATTTCCATGGCCGATTTGGTGACAGAGATCCTGCCCGAACGCACAAACTGTAGCAAACCAAAGGGCGCTAAGTCATTGTACAACTGTTCGGTTTCTTCCCTAAACCCAGTTTTTTCAATTACGAAAAACTCAGGATTTACCGTGACTATATTGGCATGGCTTTTTTTAATCACATTTTGAATGTGACGTTCTTCAAAAAGCGATTTTGAAGATACTTTATACAAAGCAGATTCTTGAAAAATTGTTTCCTCATCGGTGTGATAAAAGGCTTTGATGACTTCGATTTGTTTTTCAATCTGCTTGACAATTTTTTGTACTTGCAATTCCGTAACACGAACCACAATGACAAATCGTGAAACTTTGTCAATTTCTGATAATGAGATGTTTAGGCTATCAATATTAATGTGTCTCTTTAAAAATATCGCAGACACTCTAGAAAGCAATCCTACATTGTTTTCCGCATAAATTGATATGGTATAGGTCTTCTGTTCCATGTCTATTCGAGTCTAATATCTGAAACAGATGCACCCGACGGAATCATCGGGAATACATTGTTTTCTTTTTCCACACACACTTCTAACAAATAAGGCTTGTCTGAACGCATCATCTCAGCTACAGCCTCCTGCATGTCTTCCCGATTGTCAACACGTTTGGCTTCTATAAAATAACCTTTGGCTATTTGCACAAAGTCAGGATTGACCATTTCAGTGGATGCATAGCGTTTGTCAAAAAACAATTGTTGCCATTGACGAACCATGCCCAAGAAGTCATTGTTTAGAATTACAATTTTTACAGCGGCTTGGGTCTGGAAGATGGTACCCAGTTCTTGGATATTCATCTGAAACCCTCCATCACCGATTACTGCAACTACTTCTCTGTTGGGCGCACCCATTTTGGCGCCAAGCGCTGCAGGCAAAGCAAACCCCATGGTTCCCAAACCACCTGAAGTAATGTTGCTTTTGGTAGTAGTAAATTCTGCATATCGACAAGCAATCATCTGATGTTGACCTACGTCGGTAACGATGGCCGCATCACCACCACTAGACGCGTTGATGGCCTTAATCACCTCTCCCATGGTCAAACCAGGTTTGGTGGGGTTGAGTTCGGCGTCAATCACCTTGTCATGCTCAATTTTGTCCAAAGCTGAAAATTGCTCTAGCCAATCGCTGTAAGGTTGTTTCTCAACCAGAGGCGTAAGGGCAGCCAAAGTGTGTTTTACGTCTCCCATCACAGCCACATCTACGGTCACATTTTTGTTGACCTCGGCAGGGTCTATCTCAAAATGAATAATTTTGGCTTGTTTGGCATAGGTGTTCAAATCTCCCGTGACCCTATCATCAAAACGCATGCCGACTGCGAGCAGCAAGTCACATTCGTTTGTCAACAGGTTGGGCGCATAGTTTCCGTGCATACCCACCATACCCACATTGAGCGGATGATCGGTAGCCAAAGCAGAAGCACCCAAAATTGTCCAAGCAGCCGGAATACCAGACTTTTCTACAAAAGCCTTGAACTCCGCTTCCGCTTTTCCAAGAATCACACCTTGCCCCCAAACTATCAAGGGCTTTTTAGCTTGCCCTATGAGTTCGGCTGCTGCTTGTAAGTCCTCTGGGTTTGTTTTGGGAATAGGCTTGTAACTTCGTACGCTTTGGCAGGGAGTATAACTATAATCAAACGATGCAAACTGCGCATCTTTGGTAATGTCAACCAATACTGGGCCTGGACGACCCGATTTGGCTATGTAAAATGCTTTGGCAAGTATTTCGGGAATTTCTTCTGCCCTAGTGACCTGATAACTCCATTTGGTAACCGGAGTAGATATCCCGATGATATCGGTTTCTTGGAAAGCATCAGAGCCCAACAAATGAGAAGGTACCTGACCAGTAATACACACCAAGGGAGTGGAGTCTATCATCGCATCTGCAATCCCAGTCACCAAGTTGGTCGCACCAGGACCGGAAGTCGCCATACAGACACCTACATTACCTGACACACGAGCAAATCCCTGCGCAGCGTGAACGGCGCCTTGCTCATGGCGAACCAATACATGGTGAATGTAGTCCTGAAACTTATAGAGCTCGTCATAGACAGGCATAATAGCACCACCGGGGTAACCATAAATCAAGTTGGCGCCTTCGGCTACCAAACAACGCACCACAGCCTCTGCCCCTATGATAGGTTGGCTAGGCGCTTGGAGTTCCTGCTGGTTTTTGACTGCTACTGCTTTCATGATGCGGTTTCGTCAGTGACACATCCCTCAGAAGCTGAAGAAACATATCTTGCGTATTTATACAAAACTCCTCTGTTCACTTTAAGCTCAGGAGCCTTCCAGTTTTCTTTTCGTTGGCTGAGGGTCTTATCATCCACCTCTAACACTATGGTGTTGTTTTCTGCGTTGATGGTAATCATATCGCCATTCTCAACCAATCCTAAGGTGCCGCCAATTTGAGCCTCGGGAGTGATATGTCCCACCACAAAACCATGTGTGCCTCCGGAAAAACGACCATCTGTGATAAGCGCCACTTCTTTTCCAAGACCCGCTCCCATAATGGCTGCTGTAGGCTTGAGCATTTCGGGCATTCCGGGACCTCCTTTGGGACCTTCATAACGAATGACCACTACTTCTCCTTTTTTCACTTGCCCATCGCGAATGCCATCATTGGCTTCAAACTCGCCCTCAAAAACACGCGCAGGACCTCTAAAAACAAGCCCTTCTTTTCCTGTGATTTTGGCCACACTGCCCTCTGCAGCAAGGTTTCCTTTTAATATTCTAATATGACCCGTAGGCTTGATCGGTTCTTCAACAGGACGGATCACTGTTTGCCCGACCTGCAAGGGAGCTACATCTTTTAAATTTTCAGCGACGGTCTTTCCGGTAACTGTCAGGCAATCGCCATACAACATACCTTGTTCGAGCATATACTTCATCACAGCTGGCACCCCACCTACTCTGTGAAGGTCTTCCATCAGGAATTTTCCGCTGGGCTTGAGGTCTGCCAAAAAAGGTGTTTTGTCGCTGATTTTTTGAAAATCATCTATGGTCAAATCAATTTCCGCTGCCTTAGCGATGGCCAAATAGTGGAGTACTGCGTTGGTAGAACCTCCCAAAACGGTAATCAATCGCAAGGCATTTTCCAATGACTTCTTGGTAACAATATCTTTGGGTTTGATGTCATTTTCCAACAAATAACGCAAAGCTTTTCCTGCAGCGACCGCATCATTGGTTTTGGCCACATCCACAGCCGGATTGGATGAGCTGTAGGGCAGCGACATACCTAAAGCCTCAATGGAAGACGCCATGGTATTGGCTGTGTACATACCCCCACAAGCGCCTGCTCCCGGACAAGCATTTTGTACAACCGATTTAAATTCGGATTCGCTGATGGTACCCGCTACCTTTTCGCCCCATGCCTCAAAAGCAGAAACGATATCTAATTTTTTATCATTCAAACAACCTGAAGCGATAGTTCCTCCGTACAACAGCACTGAAGGACGGTTCAGGCGCAACATGGCCATCAGGGCACCCGGCATGTTTTTGTCACAACCCACCACAGTCACCAATCCATCATAAGACATGGCGCCTACTACGGTTTCCATAGAATCTGCAATCAGGTCTCGAGAAGGCAAAGAGAATCGCATCCCCGGGGTACCCATAGAAATTCCATCACTGACCCCAATGGTGTTGAATATAAGCCCTATCAAATCTACCTCAGCCGTTCCCTTTTTGACATGGGTGGCGAGTTCGTTTAGGTGCATATTACACGGATTTCCTTCGTATCCCGTGCTCGCAATACCCACCAAAGGTTTCTCCAAATCGGAAGAAGTCAATCCGATGGCATGCAACATGGCTTGTGCTGCAGGCTGTGTAGGATCTTGGGTAACAATTTTACTGTAGCGATTCATAGAATTTTTTAAAATCAATCAAAACTATTCAAAGGAAATTTTAAGAAGTCAATGGTTCAGAAACATGAACTATATCCAAAATACAAATAAAAGTATTAAAGTGCTGATTTTGAATTGGTTGGTAAAAAATATTTGTGATACCCACAGTATAGTCCTTTCGTATGCATTGCAAATATCCAACAAAAAGACCGCTCTGACAAAGCAGAAATGCAATTTGGCACGATTAAAAATATTATTGTGAATTTCGTAACATTGTGCTAGAAAAATTGCTAAATGAATAAAGACCTAAACACAACACACAGACATCAGAGAGATTTCTTTGCTTCTGGTGGCACGCAATCACTCCAAAAACGCAAACAAGTACTGAAAGATTTAAAGGCCGTTCTCAAGACCAAGTCCTCTGATATCGAAAAGGCATTGGCACAAGACTTGGGCAAATCTGCCAGTGAAAGCTATCTCTCCGAAATCGGAATGGTGCTAGGTGAAATCGATTATTTCTTGCGAAACCTCAACCACCTAGTCAAACCCTCATCTGTGAGTGCCTCTTGGATTAACTTTCCATCCAAAGACTATATTGTTCCTGAACCTTATGGGTTGACCTTACACATTGCCCCATGGAACTACCCTTTTCAGCTTTCACTAACACCGCTTGTAGGTGCCATAGCTGCAGGAAACACGGTGGTTTTAAAACCCTCCGAGCAAGCACCCCACACAGCTCAGTGTGTCAAAGAAATACTGGCTGAAGTTTTTCCAGAAGCATGGGTAGCTGTTGCCATCGGCGGACCCGAAGTAGCACAAGATTTGTTGGCTCTCAGATGGGATCACATCATTTATACAGGTGGTACTGCTGTGGCCAAAATCGTAGCCAAGGCAGCTGCCGAACATTTGACGCCTACCACATTGGAATTGGGGGGCAAAAACCCTTGTGTGGTCGATCATACCGCCAATATTGCGGTCAGCGCACGCAGAATTGCCTTTGGGAAATTTATAAACTGTGGACAGACTTGCATTGCACCCGACTACATATTGGTTCACAAAAACAACATAAAAGCGTTTACTGAAGCCCTTATCAAAGCTGTCCATGATAGTTATGGAAGCCAACCTCAATCATCACCGGACTACGGTAAAATCATCAACCAAAGACATTTTGAGCGTTTGGCCGAGCTGCTAAAAAATCAAAACATACTATTGGGTGGAGAAACTGACAAAGCAAACCGCTTTATAGCCCCCACCCTTGTGGCTGTAGATGATTTGTCAAACCCTTTGATGGAAGAAGAGATTTTTGGACCCATACTGCCCATAATCGAATATACTTCTGAAGACGAATTACAAACCATCATCAGCCGGTTTGAAAAACCACTCTCGTTTTATGTGTTTACCAAACGAAAGCGTTGGGCCAAAAAAATGATGCATCGCTATTCCTATGGAGGTGGTGTGGTCAATGACACCCTTATTCAGTTTACCAATCGACGATTGCCCTTTGGGGGTGTGGGTCACAGTGGTATGGGAAGCTACCATGGAAAACACAGTTTTGATGCGTTTACCCACAAAAAACCCTATATCCACAGATCGACTTGGTTGGATCCGAAAATAAGATATGCCCCATATGGCAAGAATATTAACCTCTTAAAACCCCTTTTAAAATGGCTGTCCTAAAAGAAAAAACTGTCAGCGAAGCCGCAGCCTACAGGCGATCGGTACGTCTGTATACCCCCGAACCTCTTGACGACGAAAAAGTAAAATCCTGCTTGGAATTGGCCGCTTTGGCGCCCACGAGTAGCAACCTACAGTTGTGGGAATTCTACCATGTCACAGACGAGAACAAAAAGAAAGAAATCGCTGCTGCTTGTTTTAACCAAAGCGCTGCCAAAACCGCCCAACAATTGGTGGTGGTGGTCGCACGACGCGATTTGTGGTCTCAGCGTGCCAAAGCCAACTTGCGCTATTTAGGCAAGGCATTTGAAAGCATGGAAAACCTCGATCCCAAGCGCCAAAAAATGGTCATGAGCTACTATGGCAAACTGATACCAACCCTCTACAGCACCTTCTTTGGCCTCAAAGGCTGGGTGGTTCATCTGTTTGCCCAAGTTGTAGGTGTTTTCCGCCCCATGTACAGACAAACCCGAAAAAGCGATTTGCGGGTTGTAGCGCATAAAAGTGCTGGATTGGCCGCTCAAAATTTTATGCTTGCCATGGCAGCCATCGACTATGATACCTGTCCTATGGAAGGGCACGACAGCCTACGGGTAAAAAAAGCCTTGGGTCTGGGGCGTGGTGCCGAAATCAATATGGTGATAGGGTGTGGTAAACGCGATGACAAAGGGGTCTACGGTGCCCGATTCCGTGTGCCTTTCGAAGAAGTCTATAAAAAAGTTTAGTCTTCTTCAGTGCTGTAATTCTCATGTACCTGCTCGAGTACAGACAAAAACACATTAAAATCTGATGGGGAGATGTTTTTCTTTCCTCGGGTGCGTAATTTTTGAACACTTTGGTTGGCTTGTGCCCACGCTTCCCTACCGGCTTTTGTCAACACCAATATGTATTGCTTTTGTTGTCAGAAAATGAGTTTCATGCACTGCCCGTGATGTATGAGGACGAACTGGTAGGCATCGTGACCACCACTGATTTGATAAAGTTTCTGCTGACCCTGTTCTAAGGGATTTTTAGACATTAAAGCGGAAGTGCATCACATCACCGTCATGGACGGTGTAGTCTTTGCCCTCAACACGCATCTTGCCCGCTTCTTTGACCTTGGCTTCTGACTCGTACTGGTCATAGTCGGCATAGGCAATTACCTCTGCCCTGATAAAGCCTTTTTCGAAATCGGTATGTATCACACCTGCTGCTTGGGGTGCGGTTGCACCTTTACTGATGGTCCAAGCACGCACTTCTTTTTTACCTGCCGTAAAGTAGGTCTGAAGGTTGAGCAAATCATAGGCTGCACGGATCAGCTTAGCTGCGCCGGGTTCTTCCAGTCCGATATCTTCCAAAAACAGTTGTCTCTCTTCGTAGCTGTCCAGTTCGTTGATATCGGCTTCGGTAGAGACCGCCAGCACAAGGATTTGTGCCTGTTCGGCTTGGGCCACTTGGCGTACCTTGTCTACATAGGCATTTCCAGAAACCGCAGCAGATTCCTCGACATTGCAGACATACAACACTGGTTTGTCAGTGATAAGCTGTAAGGGACGCACATAGGCCTGACGATCATCGTCCGACAAGGCAATGGATCGCACCGATTGGGCCGATTCCAAAGCGGTTTTGAGTTGTTGTAGAACGGCTTGTTCTTTGGCGGCTTCTTTGTCGCCTGTTCGTGCCGCCCGACTGACTTTTTCCAATCGCTTTTCGACAGACTCCAAGTCTTTGAGTTGGAGTTCTAGGTCGATGGTTTCTTTGTCACGAATCGGATCCACAGAGCCATCGACATGCACAATATTGTCATTGTCAAAACAACGCAACACATGCAGTATCGCATCTGTCTCGCGGATGTTGCTCAGAAATTGGTTGCCCAAGCCCTCCCCTTTGCTCGCACCTTTGACCAAACCTGCGATGTCCACAATTTCCACCGTGGCGGGCACCACCCGTTCGGGCGCTACCAACTGCTCCAGTCTTTCCAGTCGTGCATCGGGTACATTGACCACCCCGATATTGGGTTCTATGGTACAAAAAGGGAAATTGGCACTTTGGGCCTTGGCGTTGGAAAGGCAATTAAATAAGGTGGATTTGCCTACGTTGGGTAGGCCTACGATACCTGCTTTCATGGCTTAAGCATCAGGGTGCATAAAGCGTTGTTTGCCTAACAAAACCTCTTCGGTCTCCACATGGTCCTCATCGGGCACACAGCAGTCCACAGGGCAAACAGCCGCACATTGTGGCTCATCGTGAAATCCTTTACACTCCGTACACTTGTCAGGAACAATATAATAGACCTCATCTGAGATGGGCTCTTGGACTTCGTCTGCGTTGACGGCTTTGCCGTTGGGCAATACCACGTCGCCAGACAATTGAGTGCCTTCGGCATACGACCAGTCAAATGCCCCTTCATAGATGGCTGTGTTTGGGCATTCAGGCTCGCAAGCCCCGCAGTTGATACACTCGTCTGTAATGATGATGGCCATCCTTTATTTTTTTAACTTTGCAAAAGTAAGCGCAAACGTGGTTTCACACAAGTCATCTGAAATAATTCAACCTATGATTCATGGTCTGTCCCAACTGGGATGCGATTTACGTGCCTTTGTTGACCCCAACAGAACAGATAAAAGCGAATTTCAAGACCTTCAAAACGCGGTTGACAAGTCACAAGCCCACAATGCGTGGTTAACCCCAACAAATACGTTGATTGCTTTGGGTGCTTGGGGCGATTTGTTACAGCCAGAAGCTTTGGAGGAATGGTTATCAAATTATTCATTTGAAAAGGATCCCGACAGCACTGTGGGTATTGTCATGGCGGGTAACTTGCCTTTGGTAGGGTTTCACGACTTGCTTTGTGTGCTGATAAGCGGGCATAAAGCCGCGATCAAATTGTCTTCCAAGGATGCCTTTTTAATTCCCGTATTGGTGGATAGGATGACAAAACAACTCCCCAAATGGAAAGGCAAAGTAATCTTTTGTGAGAATCAATTGAAAGGCTACGACAAAGTCATCGCGACAGGAAGCAACAACAGCGGTCGCTATTTTGAGTACTATTTCAGAGACAAACCTCATATTGTACGCAAAAACCGCTCTAGTTTGGCGGTTCTCACAGGCACAGAAACCGAGGAAGACCTTAAGGGGTTGGCGCAAGACATCACCCTCTATTTTGGGTTGGGATGCAGAAGTGTGTCTAAAATTTTGGTACCCAAAGACTATGACTTTGACCCTTTATTCAATGCTTTGTACGAAGCCAAAGACTGCATCAACCACCATGCCTATGCCAACAATTACGACTACAACAGGGCCATTTTCTTGATGGGAGAAGCGAATATGCTGGACAATGGTTTTTTGTTGGTCAAGCAAGACAGTCGATTGGCCTCTCCGGTGGGTTGTCTTTACTTTGACTATTATGACAACATCGAACAAGCCGAGGACTATGTGTCTGAAATATCTTCAGACATACAATGTGTTGTAGGGAATATTGACAAGATCACGACCGTGCCTTTTGGAAGCGCGCAATATCCCAAACTCAGCGATTATGCCGATGGTGTGGACACCCTTTCATTTTTGTTAAAAAATTAACGAAAAATTTATTTTTTCTTGAGCCATGTCCTATCTCGATTTTGTTTCTTTGCAAGAAATTTTGCGTGATGAAAAAACACAACTTTAGCGCCGGCCCATGTATCCTTCCCGATACGGTCATGCAACAAGCGGCTGCGGCTGTTCAAGAATTGGACAATTCTGGTTTGTCTTTGATAGAGATCTCTCACCGCAGTCCTGCCTTTATTGACATCATGGACCGTGCCTGCCAATTGGCTTTGGAGTTGTTGGGGCTTGAGGGCAAAGGCTATAAAGCTTTGTTCCTACAAGGAGGTGCAAGCACCCAGTTTCTTGCTACCGCTTACAACTTGCTAGAAAACAAAGGTGCCTACCTAAACACAGGAACATGGTCCTCAAAAGCCATCAAGGAAGCCAAACTTATTGGAGAAGTAGTCGAAGTGGCTTCTTCAGCGGGTGCCAACTTTAACTATATCCCAAAAGGTTTTTCGGTGCCTGCCGATGCTGATTATTTACACATCACCACCAACAATACCATTTTTGGAACCCAGATAAAAGAAATCCCTGAAACAGATGCGGTTTTGGTCAGCGATTCCAGTTCGGATATCTTCTCTCGCCAACTCGATTTTTCGAAGTTTGGCATCATCTATGCGGGTGCTCAAAAAAATATGGGCCCTGCCGGAACAACTTTGGTAGTTGTCAAAGAGTCTGTATTGGGGCAAGTAAGCCGTAAGATTCCCTCGATGCTTGACTATGCCGTACATGCTTCCAAAGAGAGTATGTTTAACACACCTCCTGTGTTTGCTGTGTACACCTCTATGCTGACCCTACAGTGGTTAAAAGATTTGGGTGGCATCGCAGAAATTGAAAAAAGAAACGAGGCCAAAGCGGCGCTTATGTATGCCGAAATCGATCGCAACCCCTTGTTTAAAGGTTTTGCTGCTGTGGAAGACCGAAGTACCATGAATGCGACCTTTACTCTTGAGGAAGAATCCCTTAAAGACATTTTTAATACCATGAGCGCAGACGCTGGTCTCAGTGGCATTAACGGACACCGATCTGTAGGAGGCTATCGCGCCTCGATGTACAATGCACTGCCCATCGAATCGGTTCAGGTTTTGGTAGATGTGATGAAAGAATTAGAAAGAACAGCTTAAAAAAGAAAATATGAAAGTATTAGCAAATGACGGTATTTCAAGCTCAGGCGTAGAAGCTTTAGAAGCCTATGGGTATGAAGTATTAACCACTAATGTGGCACAAGAACAACTGGTAAATTTCATCAACAATGAATCTGTAACTGTATTGTTGGTACGTAGTGCCACTACGGTTCGCAAAGATCTTATAGATGCCTGCCCTGGTTTAAAAGTCATAGGGCGCGGGGGCGTTGGCATGGACAATATAGACGTGGACTATGCCCGAGACAAAGGACTGAGCGTTATCAATACGCCTGCGGCTTCGTCAGCGTCAGTAGCCGAACTTGTGTTTGCGCACTTGTATGGATGTGTCCGTTTTTTGCATGATGCCAACCGCAATATGCCCCTAGAAGGGGAGACAAAATTCAAGGTCCTTAAAAAGAACTATGCTGGAGGTATTGAACTTAGAGGAAAGACTTTGGGTGTGATCGGTTTTGGGCGAATTGGCCAAGAAACAGCCAAAATCGCTTTGGGTGTCGGTATGAATGTATTGGCATATGACAAGTTTATGGACAAAGCCGATGTGGAAGTCAAGTTGTTCAACGGAGCATCTGTGCATGTTCCCATTGACATTTCTTCTATGGAGGATGTACTTTCTCAATCAGACTTTATCTCATTGCACGTACCCGCACAAGAGAAACCGGTCATCGGCAAAGCAGAGCTGGACATGATGAAAGAGGGTGCCGGACTTATCAACGCCGCCCGTGGGGGTGTGGTAGATGAGGTAGCCCTTGTAGATGCCTTGGACAGCGGCAAATTGAGCTTTGCAGGACTGGACACCTTTGACAACGAGCCCACTCCAGCCATGAAACTCCTGATGCATCCCAAAATTTCATTGACACCACATATTGGTGCGGCCACCCAAGAAGCACAAGACCGCATCGGTACAGAACTCGCCGATCAGATTCATGCGATTTTAGGTTGATGAAAAAGCTAAGGGCCCGTTGGGGCATAAGCTCCAACTTTCACTTGATCATCATTCTTATTGTTTTTGCTTTGACGGGAAGTTTTTCGGCGAAGCTTGCCGAACCTGTCACTGATTTTTTAGGCATGAACTTAGAGAATACCGCCTCATGGATTTACTGGCCGGTTCGAATTCTACTCATCTTCCCCATTTACCAAGTACTCCTACTCTTTTTTGGATTTATTTTTGGTCAATTCAAGTTTTTTTGGAACTTTGAAAAGAAGATGTTGTCTCGTATGGGTTTCGGATTCTTTTTCAGCAAAAATGAATAAAATACAGCCCCTTTATCTTAGTTCTCTACTGACTTAGCTATTCTGCTACCTTCATCTGTTCAGCTATTGCATGAATTTGTTTGTGACCATGACCACAGTCACAGCCATGAAAAAGGTTTTGCTGAAGCTATTCCTTCATGTGACTTTATTTTTTTTTATTTTAGTCCTGCACAGACTCGCATTGCCGCCGAATTTAGTCTAAAAATATCCAATATTGGTTCAAAAGATGGTTTTGTAACCATTGCTTCTGATAGTGATTGACGAACAGACCATTGTATATTATTATATTTGCGTAGAAATATTTTTTTGAATTCAAAATGATTTTTTGAAAATCACATTAGTTTCAGCAAAATTTAAAGGAAAATCTGCGTTTTGATTGTATTTCGTTTCTTTTTAACACTTGCGATATTCTTGCCTAGCCTGATTATCTATGCCCATGAACTCTCCAACCATGAGCATACTCAGTGTGAGGAAACTAAAATCCATTTTCACCAAAATGAAGAACCCTGTCCTGTTGATGATTACCTTTTTAAAACAACATATTTTGTCTTAATTCTTGCCAAAAAAAATCTCCTTTTTCTGCAAGCTAGAGAAACTGCTACGAACATTTCTCTTCCAAAAAAAGATGATATAAGTCATGTTTTTTACAGGGGCCCACCCATTGGATGATATTTATTAATCCTTTTGAAGACTTGGCTTTAGGGCGAAGTTTATTTTTTTATTAATTAAATATTTAACCATGTTAAAAAATATCAATATTAAATCATTATTTATTGCTGCCTCACTACTTATTATAACCTCATGTTCTAAAGATGATCCAGAACACATTCATGAAGGTGAAGTGATCACAAGAGTGACACTTACATTTACAAACCTCGCTGACGATTCTCAAACTGTGGTGGTTTGGAATGATGAACATGCGGGTGAAGATGATCACGATCATGACCACGATCACGATCACGATGAGGAAGGTGAACATGTTGAAATTGATCTAGCACCGAATTCAACCTATTCAGTTGAAATCAAATTTGAAAACGCATCTGACC
>JBMYLY010000032.1:0-16094 GCA_049596815.1 Flavobacteriaceae bacterium
TCCTAAAAACAATAAAACTAAAAGTGCGTTTTTCATTAAAAAACTAAGTTAATCATTTCATTTCACACAATTCCCACAAAAATATGGAATTTACATTACAGTTCGACGTACCGCACGCCACCATCGCTCAGGAACAATTCCCTCCACCGAACGAATATAGTCATTTTCGGTACAGGGTAATAACGTGTATTCTTTGTCATTATTATTTTTAAGTGGGACTAAAACCCACCACCTTTCTGTAGCCGAGCTTTGATAGAAAGTCAATGCTTGATCACTGTGAGGAACCACAAACTTGGTACAGTTGTCCCCTGTTGAAAAGGGATATTCGTTGGCTCTATGCTGTAAACCCTCTATAACATACCACAAAGTTTGGGCAGCCAATTGCGCTGCCTCAAGGGTTTGAGGAATGTTATTTAGACTGACCAAACCCACTCGATCACTCAAGCCTACATAGCGGCCTAATGTACATATTTGGTGTGCAGAAAAGCCATTTACTTGCGTCATACCTCCGCCTAGATCGCGAGAGACCACCGATGACAAGTCGATCGAAACCACATCAGAATCTCTCAGATAGGGTTCGGCTACTTTCATGTCGGTGTGCAATTCACCAAGCCTAACTGCGTCAAAATAAAGGCGCTCCATTAAGTCCAATTCCTCTTGAGCTACAAAATAACTTTGATACCCTAAATTACAGAAATTCAATAAAAAATTGGGGCGGGTAGCAATTAAATTTGACATATAAGAATCATTGTCAATCAGCATCCCGTGGGAACCAAAATCAAACTTGTAGTCAATGGAACACAAATTATAGTAGGTTTTGAGTTGGGAAAACACCGCACACAAACCCAAGGTGTTCTCTTGACTACCCCCAAAGGCTAATAAAAGTATGTTTTGTTTATACAACTCCATAGCCACATCTTGCAATACACGCTGGGAGTCAGGCTCAGTGTCTCCAATTGGAAGATCACCTAGGTCTGCAATCGTATTGGGCCAATTACCTGCATACAATGCATACAGAGATTTTCGAATGGCGGCTAAGTCTTGCTTTCTTTGGTGGGGTTGGCCCGTAGCGCGTGTTTCTCGGACACCGACCAACGCGACTCTCACATCTTTTAGGTTGGGGAATCCGTCTTGTTGAGTGTTTTTGAGTAGTTGATTGCCCAAAGTCTGAGTTGGCATCAACAAATTGCTTGCCAAAACAGCATCTGGGACAGGTGATAACAACTCTAGTGCCACTACTTTTTAGAAGTTTTGCGTTTTTTGGGTTTTTTAGCCTCGAGTCGTTTTTTGACATCTTCTAAGCTAAGTTTTTTGGGGTCAATGTCTTTGGTGAGTTCTACTTTGGTTTTTCCCTTAATGATATTGTGACGTCCCCAACGTGCTTTTTCTATACGGATACCTTCTTCTTCCCACTCACAAACAAGCTTTTCTGCTTCTTTCTTCTTTTTATCCTCAATAAGAGTTTTAATATCCTGCTGACTCAAATTGTCAAAGTCATACTGTTTGTTCACATTGATAAACCAACCATTCCATTTGATAAAAGGGCCAAACCGGCCTTTGCCTTTGTTAACGTCCATGCCTTCGTATTGAGCGATAGGCGCGTCTGCTTCTCGTTTTTGTAGTATGAAAGATATGGCCTCCTCCAAGCTGACCGACAAAGGATTGGTGCCACTCGGAAGGGAAATAAACTTGTTGTCATGTTTGACATAAGGTCCAAACCTGCCATTGTTGACTTCAACCGGTTGGTTTTCATAAGAGCCCAAGTTCAAAGGAAGCTTAAACAAATCAAGCGCCTGATCAAAATTGATGGTGGTCAAAGACAGATGATCGGGAATACTGGAAAACAGGGGTTTCTCTTCATCCTCTACTGTTCCGAGCTGTGCCATCGGACCAAATTTACCCAATCGTACACTCAGTTGACGTCCTGTTTTGGGGTCCGTGCCCAAAATACGTTGTCCTGTTTCTCGGGTAGCATTCTTTTTTACATCTTCCACCACTGGATGAAAATCTTTGTAGAATTCTTTCATCACACCTTCCCACTCGACATTTCCGGCAGCAATCTGATCAAAATCGCGTTCTACATTGGCCGTAAATCCATAATCCACAACCGATTCAAAGTTGTTAACCAGAAATTCATTGACTAAAACCCCAACATCTGTCGGAACCAATTTCCCTTTATCAGAACCTGTTTTTTCAGAAAGGGTTTGCTCTTCAATCTTTTGATTTTTCAGACTCAGCTGTTTGTAGCTACGCGCTATGCCTTCAATCTTTCCTTTGGCTACATATTTTCTGTTTAAGATTGTTGAAATGGTGGGGGCATAGGTAGAGGGTCTTCCAATACCTAATTCTTCTAACTTCTTAACCAATGAGGCTTCAGAATACCTGTAGGGAGGTCGTGAAAAGCGCTCTATGGCTGTGATACTTTGAGAAGACACTACCTCACCAACCTGAAGTGCGGGAAGTAGCCCTTGGTCCTCCTCTTCGCTGTCATCAACTCCTTCTAAATAGACCTTTAAAAAACCATCAAATTGCAATACTTCACCGCGGGCGACAAATTGTTTTTCGTGGCTGTCCGCATCAATGCGAACGACTGTACGTTCCAATTTCGCATGGCTCATTTGAGAGGCAATGGTGCGCTTCCAAATCAGATCATACAACCTTTTTTGGTCTCTTTCCACCTGTGCATCGGCAAGACCCAAGTTGGTGGGACGGATGGCCTCGTGGGCTTCCTGTGCTCCTTTGTTTTTGGTTTTGTAATGCTGAATTTGTACATACTGCTTGCCGTAATTGTCTTCAATTACACGGGCAGCCTGTCCCAAAGCATGATCAGAAAGATTCACACTGTCGGTTCGCATATAGGTAATCAAACCTGCTTCATATAAGCGTTGCGCATTTTGCATGGTCCTTCCTACCGAAAATCCTAATTTTCTAGAAGCCTCTTGCTGCAAGGTTGAAGTGGTAAATGGCGCTGATGGTGATTTGGTAGCGGGTTTTTTCTCTAATTGGCCTATAGAAAACGTGGCATTAAGGTTTTTATTCAAAAAATCTAGAGCAGACTCATAGCTAGGCAACGCAGTGGAAAGATCAGCCTTAAAAACCTGTCCAAAATTATTGACAAACAACGCCTGTACCTTGTAACTGCGCTCGGGCTTAAATTGCTGAATTTCTTGTTCTCTCTCTACCACCAAACGAAGAGTGACAGATTGAACACGCCCCGCAGACAGTCCGCCCTGCACCTTACGCCATAGTATAGGAGATAATTCATAGCCTACCAATCGGTCTAACACACGACGTGCTTGTTGAGCGTCTACCAAGTTCTGATCGATGTTTCGGGGATGGCTAATGGCGTGTTTTATAGCAGACTGGGTGATTTCATTAAATACGATGCGCTTGGTTTTGGCATCCTCCAGTTCCAACACATTAGAAAGATGCCATGCAATGGCTTCCCCTTCACGATCCTCATCACTGGCTAGCCAAACGGTGTCGGAAGTTTTGGCCAGTTTTTTTAATTCACTTACAACCTTTTTTTTGTCTGATGAGACCCGATATTTTGGGGTGAAATTTTTATCCACATCGACACCCAACTCTTTGTCAGGTAGGTCAGAAATATGACCATAGCTCGAGACCACCTTAAAGTCAGTTCCCAAGAATTTCTCTATGGTTTTGGCTTTGGCAGGAGACTCTACAATAACAAGATTTTTAGGCATAACAGAGGGTAAAAGTGCTCACAAAAGTAGCAGAATTATTTTTTAACCAACAAATATTAACTTGAAAACAATGCAAAGTCAACACAAAAACACAAAGAGAAAATCACATATAAAACGTATTTTTGGGTCATGCTAAAAAGCTTGTTTCCTATATTAGATTGGTTACCCAAATACAATTCAAAATTGTTCTTGGGTGACCTGAAAGCCGGCACAACCACCGCTGTTATGTTGGTACCCCAAGGTTTGGCCTATGCCATCATTGCAGGTTTGCCACCTATATATGGACTCTATGCGGCATTATTACCTCAAATTTTGTACTCGCTCATGGGTACTTCCCGACATGTAGCTATAGGTCCTGTTGCACTGGACTCATTGATTGTGGCTACTGCCATTGGATCTTTATCTGTCAGTGGATTGGAAACCCAATTGGCAGCCGTATTGTTATTGACCTCATTGGTCGGAGGCTTACAATTGTTGATGGGCGTCTTGCGTATGGGTGTTTTGGTGAATTACCTTTCCAAACCTGTGATTAGCGGTTTTACTTCTGCAGCTGCCATCATCATTGGTTTGAGTCAGGTGAAATACCTATTAGGAATTGAAGTTGCCTCCGCCAATCAAATACAACATATTTTGACAGGTCTTTACCAAAACATTGGAGACACTCAACTTATTTCAGTCGTGGTGTGTATAAGCGCTATTATATTGATACTCCTATCCCGAAAAATTGATCGCAGACTGCCTGCTGCTTTGATCGTTACCTTGTTCGGAATTGGTTTGGTGGCCATCACCCGATGGGATTTGCAAGGTCTTTCTATCGTTGGACATATCCCCAAAGGCTTGCCCAATTTTTTGATCACAGAAATTGATACTAGTTTATTTGGACAAATGTTGCCATTGGCCTTTGCCTTGGCCGTTTTGGGATATATGGAAATCATTTCTATCGGAAAGGGAATTGAAGAAAAAGAGGAGTTATTTAACCTTAGGCCCAACCAAGAGCTCGTCGCGCTGGGAACCTCCAACATATTTGGGGCTTTGTTCCAGTCATATCCCGTGTCTGCAAGCTTTTCACGTTCGGCTGTAAACTACCAAGCCGGCGCGAAAACCAATATGGCTGGAATGATGAGTGCTGTGTGGGTCGGGTTGTTTTTGCTGTTTTTTACTCAAACTTTTTACTACCTACCCATTGCAGTATTGGCAGGAATTATCATGGTAGCCGCATTTGGCCTTATTGACATTCAGTACGCTAAAACCCTATTTCGAACCCAAAGAGATGAGTTTTATTTGCTAGTAATCACCTTATTACTGACACTTTTCTTGGGTATCACACAAGGGATTGTGTTGGGTGTATTGCTTTCTTTGTTGTTGATGGTAGTTCGAACCTCCAAACCCCATCATGCGGTTCTTGGACGTATCAAAGGGACTCAATACTACAAAAACAAAGAACGTTTTGAAGAGGATATCCAAATAGACCCAGAGCTTCTTGTTTTTCGTTTCGATGCCCAATTGTTTTTCGGGAATCGGGACTATTTTAAGACGGTTTTAACACAAACCGCCCTTCAAAAAGGGAAAGAACTCAAAGGGATTATTTTGGTGGCTAGAGGCATCACTTACATCGACAGTAGCGGTTTAAGTATGCTTCAAGCGATAATTAAGTCGTTCAAACAAAAGGGTGTCCGTTTTATGGTAGCTGGAGCCATTGGCCCTGCTAGAGATATTCTTCACAAAAGCCAACTTGACCAAATCATTGGAAAGGACAATTTTTTTGCAAAAACCTCCGATGCTGTTGATGATTTTAAAGGAATTACCTACCCTTCAGAAATCCAAAAAAAGGTCTCTAATCAAACTAGCAGTAGTGACTAGCTGTTTTTTCTGGGTTTAAAGCAGAAGTGTATTTTTGCAAGACTTATATTTTAAAAATGAATTGGATTTTTGAACCATGGCCGTGGTATGTGGGCGGCCCCATGATAGCGCTCATCATGTTGCTGCTATTATTAAATGGAGGCAAGTTTGGAATGTCTTCCAACTTGAGAACACTTTGTACCCTATGTGGTGCCGGCAAATCGACTCAGTTTTTTGATTTCGACTGGAAATCACAACGTTGGAATTTGGTGGTTGTGCTAGGTGCCTTTATTGGCGGTTTTGTTGGAGCCAATTATTTGAGCACAGAAACTGCGGTCGCTCTCAACCCGGATGTGATCAACCAGCTTCATGAGTTTGGTATCCAAGATGCTGGCGAAGCCTATTTGCCAGAACGATTTTTTGAAAATGACGTTTGGACCGATTGGAAATCCTTATCACTGCTTGTGGTTGGCGGATTTATGGTTGGATTTGGGGCGCGCTATGCCGGAGGCTGTACCTCAGGGCATGCCATATCAGGCCTAAGCAACCTACAATTACCATCACTGATTGCCGTTGTTGGGTTTTTTATCGGCGGCTTATTAATGAACCACCTTTTATTACCCTATTTGTTATGAGAACCGTATTGTACTTTATCATTGGAATTGTTTTTGGAATCACCATGTTTAAGTCCGAAGCGGCCTCATGGTTTCGGATCTATGAAATGTTTCAATTCAAATCATTTCATATGTATGGAATCATCGGATCTGCACTTGTTTTGGGGGTGCTTATCACCCAAGGCATCAAACGCTTCAAGACCAAAACTTTTTATGGAGATTCAATCGAAATTGCAGACAAAGAAAAAGGTGTAAAGCGTTATTTGTTTGGAGGTATTATATTCGGATTGGGGTGGGCACTTGCAGGCGCTTGTCCCGGACCCATATTTACCCTTATAGGAGCTGGTTATGCACCACTTTTGGTGGTCTTGCTATCTGCTACGCTAGGTACGTATGTCTACGGACGTATCAAAGACAAACTACCGCATTAAACTTTATTTGTTAAGGCATTTAACCTTCTTATAACTGACAAAATGTCGGTTTTTTTGTAACTTCGCTCTTTCAAAACAAGTTCTAAATGGGTCAGTTAGAGACTGATGTTGCAAAAAACCCCAACCAATACAATGGAGATGTATTGGAGGTCGATGCTGTCTTTTCTGGAGATAAGAAACTATACATAGAGAGTTACGGCTGTCAAATGAATTTCTCAGACAGTGAGATTGTTGCCTCTATACTCTCAGATGCGGGTTATGCCACCACCCAAAAAATTGACGAGGCCGACTTGGTACTTGTCAATACTTGTTCCATTCGAGAAAAAGCCGAACAAACGGTTCGCAACCGTTTAGAACACTTCAACGGAGTCAAAAAAGCCAACCCCAACATGAAAGTGGGGGTCTTGGGCTGTATGGCAGAACGTTTGAAAAGTAAGTTTTTGGAGGAAGAAAAAATCGTAGATCTGGTCGTAGGTCCAGACGCCTACAAAGACCTTCCTAATTTGTTACAAGAAGTGGAAACAGGGCGAGACGCGGTCAACGTAATTTTATCTAAAGAAGAGACCTATGGCGACATTAGCCCGGTGCGCTTGCAATCCAATGGCGTGACAGCATTTGTCTCCATCACTAGGGGTTGCGACAACATGTGTACATTTTGCGTGGTTCCCTTTACAAGGGGGCGTGAGCGCAGCCGCGACCCAAAAAGCATATTGGCAGAAATTGATGAGCTTGCACAACGCGGCTACAAAGAAATTACCCTATTGGGACAGAATGTAGATAGTTATTTGTGGTATGGCGGAGGACCGAAAAAAGAATTTCATAAAGCTTCCGAACTCCAACAAAAGACGGCCATTCATTTTCACCAACTGCTCGACATGGTGGCCACTGCACAGCCACAAATGCGTTTTAGGTTTTCTACCTCCAACCCACAAGACATGACAACGGATGTGCTTCACGCCATGGCCAAACACAGTAATATTTGCAATTATATACACCTCCCTGTACAATCAGGAAGTGATACAATTTTAAAAGCTATGAATCGGCAGCACACGCGTGCTGAGTATATGCAACTGATTGATGACATACGCCGTATAGTCCCAGATTGTGGCATTTCACAAGACATGATAGCCGGATTTCCTGGAGAGACCGAACAAGACCATCAAGACACACTAAGCCTGATGGAATACGTGAAATACGATTTTGGTTTTATGTTTATGTATTCAGAACGTCCCGGAACGCCAGCCGCCAAAAAACTACAAGATGATGTGCCTGATGCTGTTAAAAAGCGAAGACTTCAAGAAATCGTAGCCCTTCAACAAGAACATGGACTGTGGCGCACACGTCAATTTGTTGGAAAAACCGTTGAAGTACTCATAGAAAAAACTTCCAAGAAATCAGATTTACACTGGAGTGGGCGCAACCAACAAAACACGGTGGTCGTATTTCCAAAAGAGCACTATCAAGTGGGCGACTTTGTCCAGGTTCATATCACGGACTGTACCTCTGCAACCCTTATCGGAAAAGCTGTAGCATCATGAGTAACATCCAAAACATCAAACAACGTTTTGGCATCATTGGCAACGATGCCCAGCTCAACCGAGCCATTGGCAAAGCCATTCGTGTAGCACCCACAGATATTTCTGTGTTGGTTACCGGCGAAAGTGGTGTGGGAAAAGAAAGCATACCCCGCATCATCCATCAGTTGTCACTCCGAAAGCATGGCAAATTGATTGCTGTTAACTGCGGTGCCATACCCGAAGGCACCATAGACTCAGAATTGTTTGGCCATGAAAAAGGCGCTTTTACTGGCGCCACCTCGACAAGAAGCGGGTATTTTGAAGAAGCCGACGGCGGGACAATTTTTCTAGATGAAGTGGGTGAATTGCCATTGACTACACAGGTGCGTCTGTTGCGCGTTTTAGAAAACGGTGAATTTTTAAAGGTTGGGTCATCCAAGGTTCAAAAAACAGATGTACGAATTGTGGCGGCCACCAACCTAAATATGATTGAAGCCATTCAAAAGGGGAAGTTTAGAGAAGACCTGTACTATCGCTTAAGCACGGTCGAGATAGTCTTGCCTCCATTGCGAGAACGCAAAGAAGACATCCACCTGCTGTTTCGAAAATTCGCATCGGATTTTGCTCAAAAATACCGCATGCCTACCGTGCGATTGGACAATCATGCCCAAAGACTTTTGGAGCGTCAAAGGTGGAGTGGCAACATCCGTCAGTTACGCAATATTGCCGAACAACTATCGGTTTTGGAGCAAGAACGCGCGATTGGTGAAGACGTATTGAGATTGTATTTACCGAGTCAACAGACAAATCTTCCCGCTATCATTGACCATGATAAAAAGGGATCTGATTTTGGTTCTGAGCGTGAGATCTTGTACAAAGTACTTTTCGATATGAAATCGGACCTGAATGACCTCAAACAACTCACTTTGGAGTTGATGAATGATTCCAACTCAGACCAAGTACGCCGCGAAAACGAAGGACTGATTGAAAAAATCTACGGAGACACACCATCCCAAAACGAGAGGTTGCTAGCATTGGAACAGCCGCGCAAAGAAACTTACCCCCAAGAAACCGAAGACAGATATGACTTCGCCGAGGAAATCCAAGAAGAAGAAACCTTGAGCCTGCAAGACAAAGAATTGGAACTCATCATCAAGGCCCTTGACCGAAACAATGGTAAAAGAAAGGCTGCCGCTGCGGAACTCGGCATTTCAGAAAGAACGTTATACCGTAAAATCAAACAATTTGATATTGAGAGCTAACATACAATCATTTTTGAGTGCTGTTTTTGCTATTAGTATGCTAGTAGGCTGTAAGTTCTACTCATTTACCGGAGCTTCTATTCCTGAAGGTGCTGAAACAGTACAGGTTAATATGTTTGTAAACAACGCAGCCAACTCTATTGGCTCTACTTTCGAGGCCGGACTGGATCGGGATTTTACCAATGCCTTACAGGAAGTGCTAATCAACCAGACCAACTTACAATTGACTGGAGTCGATGGCGACCTTATCTATGAAGGTGAAATCGAAGAGTACAGAGTTACACCTACCACAGCAACTGCCCAACAAACCGCCGCTCAAAATCGCCTGACTGTATCCATCAATGTCCGTTATTTCAACACCAATGACGAAGATGATGACTTTGAAAAGCGCTTTTCCTTCTTTTTTGACTTCCCAGACACACAACTCCTTCAAAATGTAAAAGCAGAAGCGCATGAAGTGATCTTTGAGCGTATCACTCAAGATATTTTTAACGAGTCTTTGGCCAAATGGTAAACAGCACAACATCCTTATCTCAATTGCGCGCCATGGCTGAAAAAGCCCCTGAAAAAGCATTGACTGAACTAAGTACTTTGATTGAAACCTATCCCTATTTCCAAGCTGCACGTGTGCTCGAACTAGACTTGTTAAGACACCTCAATCACAAAGGCTATAAAAAAGCCTTGCGGCTATGTGCCTTGCAAACCTCCTTTAGAGTTGCCCTTTATGAACATCTTGAAAACCACAATATTTCGACCCAAAGTATCCCCAAAACTCCAAATCAGCATTCAGAAGAAAACTCATTTTTGGCATGGCTCGAATGGGTCAACTCACACACACGTGAAACCCACTCCAAAAAGTTTGATTGGATTGATGATTTCTTAGAGAGTAATCCCAAAATATCCCCCTCTAAGTCAACTGAAAACAAAGACCTCTCCAAAAGTCATCCTTTGGCCACAAACGAAATCATGACTGAAACTTTGGCCAAACTGTATTGGAAACAAAAAAAGTTTGAAGAAGCCAAAAACGCATTCAAAATATTGGCTTTGAAATATCCGGAAAAAAGTGGTTTCTTTGCTGACCAAATAAAGCTCGTTGAAGCTGAAATGGCATCAAAATAATACCCATGAGTACCTTTTCAATATTTTTAGCCCTTATCATCATAGTATCTTTTCTATTAGTTTTAGTAGTAATGGTTCAAAACCCGAAAGGCGGAGGTTTATCTTCGGCTTTTGGCGGAGGTGGCCAACAACTTGGTGGCGTTCAAAAAACAACCGACTTTTTGGACCGTAGTACTTGGATACTAGCCTCGCTGTTGTTGGTGCTTATACTTTTGGCTAACTCCACTGTGTCGCGCAACAACGAACTTTCAGAATCTAGCCTCATTAACGAGGAAGCTACAGAAGCTGTGATCCCAGAGGAAATTCCCGAGGCTTTGCCGGAAATTCCTGTACAAGAGGAAGAAGAATAACTTTTAACTCAAAAATGTCATAATGTCACATTTGTGGCAGCAAATAATGTCAATACTACCATTGGCATGATTCATGTTTGTAGAATGCAAAAAACAATAAAATGAGTAAAATCAATATTAAACCATTAGCAGATCGTGTGTTGGTTTCTCCATTGGAGGCAGAGACCAAAACCGCATCGGGAATTATCATCCCGGATACAGCCAAAGAAAAACCTCAAAAAGGTTCAGTGGTTGCTGTAGGACCAGGTACCAAAGACGCGCCTGTAACCGTAAAAGTGGGTGACACTGTGTTGTATGGGAAATATGCCGGTACGGAACTCAAACTAGAAGGTGGGGATTATCTAATCATGCGTGAGAGCGATATTCTGGCAATTGTTTAACATTAATTTTTTAAGAAATGGCAAAAGACATTCAATTTGACGTACAAGCCCGTGAAGGCCTCAAAAGAGGGGTAGATGCGTTGGCAAATGCAGTGAAAGTGACCCTTGGTCCCAAAGGGCGGAACGTGATTATAGGCAAATCCTTTGGTGGTCCCCAAGTGACCAAAGACGGTGTGACCGTTGCTAAAGAGATAGAACTCGAAGATGCGCTTGAAAATATGGGTGCGCAAATGGTAAAGGAAGTTGCTTCCAAAACCAATGATTTGGCCGGTGACGGAACCACCACAGCTACCATCTTGGCGCAAGCCATTGTGCGTGAGGGACTCAAAAATGTGGCCGCAGGTGCAAACCCCATGGACCTGAAAAGAGGTGTTGACAAAGCCGTTGAGGCCATTGTGAGCGACCTCAACAAACAAGCGGTTGAGGTAGGCAATTCATCAGAAAAAATCAAGCAAGTTGCCTCTATATCAGCCAACAATGATGAAACTATTGGTAGCCTCATTACGGAAGCCTTCGAAAAAGTGGGCAAAGAAGGGGTTATTACTGTTGAGGAAGCCAAAGGAACCGACACCTATGTGGATGTTGTAGAAGGAATGCAATTCGACAGAGGCTATTTGTCTCCCTATTTCGTAACTAACTCCGACAAAATGGAAGCCGACTTAGAAAGTCCGTACATTTTGCTATATGACAAGAAGATTTCGACCATGAAAGACTTGTTGCCTGTTTTGGAGCCCGTTGCGCAAAGTGGCAAACCTCTTTTGGTTATTGCAGAAGATGTAGACGGAGAAGCCTTGGCTACGCTTGTGGTAAACAAACTCCGTGGTGCCTTAAAGATCGCTGCTGTCAAAGCACCTGGCTTTGGAGACCGACGCAAGGCCATGTTGGAAGACATCGCCATTCTTACCGGAGGTACGGTCATTTCTGAAGAACGTGGTTTTACTTTGGAAAACACCACCATAGACATGTTGGGAACTGCCGAGAAAGTAACCATCGACAAAGACAACACTACCATTGTCAACGGGGCAGGAGATGCAGAAAACATAAAAGCTCGTGTCAACCAAATCAAAACACAAATCGAATCTACCACTTCGGATTATGACCGTGAAAAACTACAAGAACGCTTGGCCAAGTTGGCCGGTGGGGTTGCAGTACTTTACGTGGGTGCAGCCTCTGAGGTTGAGATGAAAGAGAAAAAAGACCGTGTCGATGACGCACTCCACGCAACACGTGCCGCTGTAGAGGAAGGCATTGTGTCTGGAGGAGGCGTAGCCCTTCTAAATGCCCGAAAAGCCATCAGCAAGCTCAAATCAGCTAACGCTGATGAGGCCACAGGAACTCAGATTGTGTTCAACGCAGTTGAAGCGCCTTTAAGAACCATCGTAACCAACGCAGGTGGTGAAGGTTCTGTTGTGGTAGCTAAGGTTGAAGAAGGCGATGCCAATTTTGGCTACGATGCCAAATCTGAAGCCTATGTAGACATGCAAAAAGCAGGTATCATTGACCCTAAAAAAGTGACTAGAGTGGCTTTGGAAAACGCAGCTTCGGTTGCGGGCATGGTACTCACTACCGAATGTGCCCTTGTGGACATTAAAGAAGATGCACCACCGGCAGCACCACCTATGGGAGGCGGTATGCCCGGAATGATGTAGTTCATAACACAGCAAACTGCCCAAGTTGATTGGGCAGTTTTTATTTTATATCCAATGTACGACCAGCTATTACAGGATATCGAAAAACAATTGCACTCAAAACCTCGACGAGAAGACGGACTGGCCTTTGTTTGTCAACGCTTGCATGATGAATTGGAAAAGTACAACTGGGTAGGCTACTACTTGCATAGCCAAGAAAAACCTGAGCTTGTCTTGGCCACTTATGTGGGAGCACCTACCGAACATACACGCATTCCATTTGGAAAAGGAATTTGCGGGCAGGTTGCTTTGAGCAATCAAAACTTTATTGTAGACGATGTAAACGCTCAAGACAACTACATTGCTTGCAGTCTCGATGTAAAGTCTGAAATCGTTGTCCCCCTGACAGTCGATGGGCAAAATATTGGACAAATCGATATTGACAGCCATTCCTACGCTGCTTTCAACAAAAGCGACGCCAAATTTTTAGAAAAAGTCAACACACTAGTAGCTACTTATTTGTTTTAACATCTGGGCATTTGCAAGTCCAAATGCGATTGAAAATTGCTACTTTTGCACTTCAATTTCACGTACCTATGCAAGACGCCATTCAAGTGCAATCCGCACTCATCTCGGTTTATGACAAAAACGGACTCGATCCGATTGTTGAAAAGTTAAATGCCCTTGGGGTAAAAATCTTTTCCACGGGGGGTACCGCAGATTATATTGAAAAGCTTGGAGCTGAGGTCACGCGTGTTGAGTCTATCACTGACTATCCTTCGATTTTGGGAGGAAGGGTTAAGACGCTTCATCCCAAAGTATTTGGAGGTATCCTTAACCGTAGAACTGAGGAAAACGACCAAAAAGAAATTACCAAATACGAAATTCCTCCTTTAGACTTGGTGATTGTGGACCTTTATCCCTTTGAGGAAACGGTTGCCTCGGGCGGTACAGCGCAAGAGATTATTGAAAAAATTGATATAGGTGGAATCGCACTTATTCGAGCAGCTGCAAAGAACCACGCAGATGTGGTTTGTGTGGCAGCGCGTTCTGAATACAAAACCTTGGATTCTATTTTACAAGAGCAAAAAGGATCTTTCACACTGGAACAACGCACCTATTTTGCCACACAGGCTTTCCATGTGTCTTCCCACTATGACAGTGCGATTTTTAATTATTTTAGTGATGGAAGCAGTGCTTTGAAACTCAGTGTGCCGCAAGGTCAACAGTTGCGATATGGGGAAAACCCACACCAACAAGGTTTTTTCTTTGGAGATTTGGAGCAATTGTTTGAAAAACACAATGGAAAGGCCTTGTCTTACAACAACCTCCTCGATGTAGATGCAGCCGTACAAGTGATGGAGGCTTTTGAAGGTCAGGATCCAACCTTTGCGATCCTTAAACACAACAATACCTGCGGACTTGCCACAAGAAATACTTTAAGTGAGGCTTACAAAGCCGCTTTGGCAGGAGATCCCATATCTGCTTTTGGAGGCATTTTGATTGCCAACCATGAAATTGATCTTACTACGGCAACGCTTATTCATGAGCTGTTTTGTGAAGTAGTTATCGCACCCAACTACAATTCTGAAGCGCTTTCATTACTCAAGGGCAAAAAGAACCGAATCGTCCTTCAGCAAAAAACCAATACACACAGCCTGAAATTGGTTCGTAGTTGTTTGAACGGATACCTCGTTCAAGACAGAGATGATGTAATTGACCATGCGGACATGCTTCAATATGCCACTGATAGGAAGCCCTCTCAAAGTGAAATAACCGACTTGTTGTTTGCCTCCAAAATATGCAAACAAACCAAATCAAACACCATCGTTTTGTCCAAAGGGCAACAGCTTTTGGCTTCGGGTACAGGGCAAACTTCTAGAGTAGATGCTTTGCAACAAGCCATTAAAAAAGCTGAAACTTTCGGGTTTGACCTCAAAGGTGCTGTCATGGCTAGTGATGCCTTTTTCCCTTTTCCTGATTGTGTAGAAATTGCCCATCAGGCGGGTATTTCGGCAGTGATTCAACCCGGCGGATCTATAAAAGATCAGTTGAGCATAGATTATTGTAATGGCAACAATGTAGCCATGGTCATGACGGGGGTGAGGCATTTTAAACATTAATTCGTATAATTACATAAGTTAAGGAGGAACTAAATATGGGGTTTTTTGATTTTTTGACAGAAGATATTGCCATTGACTTGGGCACAGCGAACACCTTGATCATCCACAATGACAAAGTGGTGGTCGACAGTCCCTCTATTGTGGCGCGTGATCGTAGGACCAACAAAATCATTGCAGTAGGTCAGGAAGCCGCATTGATGCAAGGAAAAACCCACGAAAACATCAAAACCATCCGTCCACTTAAAGATGGTGTAATTGCTGATTTCAATGCTTCCGAGCAGATGATCAGTATGTTTATCAAAAACATCCCTACCCTTAAAAAACGTCTTTTTTCCCCTGCGCTTCGCATGGTGATATGTATTCCCTCAGGAATTACTGAAGTAGAAATGCGTGCGGTGAGAGAGTCTGCTGAACGGGTCAATGGCAAAGAGGTCTATCTTATTCACGAGCCCATGGCTGCAGCTATAGGAATCGGGGTAAACATCATGCAACCCAAAGGAAATATGATTATTGACATCGGAGGTGGTACCACGGAGATTGCTGTCATCGCTTTGTCGGGAATTGTGTGTGACAAGTCTGTCAAGGTAGCCGGTGATGTGTTTACCAATGACATTATTTACTACATGCGCACCCAACACAACTTGTATGTGGGTGAGCGCACTGCTGAGCGTGTGAAGATTCTGATTGGATCTGCCCTTGAGGAACTCGAGAATCCACCTGAAGATATGACGGTCCAAGGAAGGGATTTGCTCACAGGAAAACCCAAAGAAACAGTCGTCTCCTATCGAGAGATTGCCAAAGCTTTGGACAAGTCTATCATACGAATTGAAGATTCTGTGATGGAAACCTTATCTCAAACCCCACCCGAACTGGCTGCAGATATTTACAATACTGGAGTCTATTTGGCCGGAGGTGGCTCCATGTTGAGAGGTTTGGACAAACGACTTTCTCAAAAAACAGACCTCCCTATTTTTATCGCTGAAGATCCCCTTCGTGCTGTAGTACGTGGTACAGGAATCGCATTGAAAAACATAGAGCAATACAAAAGCGTACTGGTCAAATAGCTGAATAGACATGCAGCAGCTCATTAATGCCATCCTAAAATTTAGAAATGCATTGGTGTT
>JBMYLY010000033.1:0-15985 GCA_049596815.1 Flavobacteriaceae bacterium
GGGCAAGCTCATCAGAATACTTTCAATTCGGCCTTTGGTTTTTAAGCCAAACAGCAATGTGTCTTTTTCTTTTAGAGGCAATAGAAACGGGTAAGAAAATGCAATTTCAATCAGATAGTGCCACCTCACGACAATGGAATCATAGAGACCATCAATGCTGTTGATTTTGGTGAAATTCGTTTTGAACCCAAAGCTGAAAAAATTACCCTTATCGATAAAGATGTTGATTTGGCTTTTCAAAAAGCTTCTGTAGCTGAGGGGAAAATAGGTTCCGGAGACCGCAGTCAACTCAAGGTGGTGTTCACATCATTACACGGAACCTCTATTACGGCCATTCCACAGGTATTAGAGCAAGCAGGGTACACACAGGTACATATCGTGGAAAAGCAAGCCACCCCAGATGGTAATTTCCCAACCGTAGCTTCTCCCAATCCCGAAGAACCCGAAGCCCTGAAAATGGCGCTCGACTTAGCGGATAAAATCAACGCAGACATCGTCATCGGAACAGATCCAGACGCAGACCGACTGGGCATCGCAGTGCGTAACCACAAAGGAGAAATGGAGCTGCTCAATGGCAATCAAACTATGATTGTAATGATGCGTTTTATTTTGGAGCGATTGAAAAAAGAGCCCAATACCGATTATTTTATCGGCACCACTGTGGTGTCAACGCCTATGATGTCGGCTTTGGCAAAGGCTTATGGTGTGGAGTGTAAACTCGGACTTACAGGTTTTAAATGGATTGCCAAGATGATTGAGGATTTTCCAAACCAAAAATGTTTGGGAGGCGGAGAAGAAAGTTTTGGTTTTATAGTAGGAGATTTTGTCCGCGACAAAGATGCGGTGACAGCAGCCTTGTTGGCGTGTGAGATTGCTGCTTCAGAAAAAACCAAGGGCAGCTCGTTTTTTGAGTCACTTCTTTCAGCTTACGAACAACTCGGCTTTTATCAAGAAAAACTGGTTTCATTTACCAAAAAAGGAAAACAGGGTGCCGAGGAAATCCAAGAGATGATGCGTGACCTGAGAAACCAACCCCCTGCTGAGTTGGATGGCAGTCCCGTGGTTTTTGTGGAGGATTACCTACTGGGTTCTTTGGAAAACAAAAAAGATAAAAAAACTACTTTATTGGACTTTCCAAAATCAGATGTAATCATACTGGAATCAGCAGATGGCACGCGTGTGGCTGCCCGACCCAGTGGCACGGAACCCAAAATAAAGTTCTACTTTAGTGTGCGACTGAAATCATTTAGCATCGAAAAATTTGACAAAACACAACGCGAATTGTTAGATAAAATCGGGCGTATCGCTAGCTCATTTGGCATCAAAGCATGAAGTACTTTTTGCACATAATCGGATTTGCAAAACCTTATAAAAAATACATTGCACTCAATGTCTTTTTCAATATTCTGTATGCCTTTTTCAATGCCTTTTCTTTTTTGGTGTTGATGCCCATGTTCGAAGTGCTTTTTGGAGAAAATCGAAAAATAACCGTCAAACCCAATTTCACAGGGGTGGAAAATCTAAAAACCTATGTTTCTGATAGAATGAGCTATGAAGTCACACGTTTTGCAGCAGATGACCCCCAGCGTGCATTGTTGTTGGTTATCGGTTTGATTGTGGTTACATTTTTATTGAAAAACATATTTAATTACGCTGCTTTGTTTTTTATTACGTTCTTGAGAAATGGTGTTTTAAAAGACATTCGTAATGCGCTTTACACAAAAATTACCGGACTACCCCTTTCCCACTACAACGAAAACAAAAAAGGGGATATGATGGCTCGCATGACCTCAGATGTGATTGAAGTGCAGTATTCATTTCTATCCGTTTTAGAGCTATTGATACGAGACCCTTTAACCATACTTTTTGCCCTAGGCATGATGTTTACCATCAGCGTCAAACTCACTTTGTTTGTACTCATTTTTATACCCCTTGCAGGAATTGTTATTTCAAGAATTGGAAAATCCCTTCAACCCAAGTCAGACAAAGTACAGCGCCAATTGGGTGAAATCTTATCCAAAACAGAAGAAACCCTCACAGGGCTTCGAATTGTAAAGGCTTTTAAGGCAGAGAAAATCTTTAAACATAGTTTTTATGCACTTAACCAGCATTTTTACAGATTGTCCAATAGTTTGATCAATAGATACAATTTGGCCAGTCCATTGAGTGAGTTTTTAGGGGTGGCTGTGATTGCCATATTACTTTGGTATGGGGGGAGTTTGGTGTTGATTGAAGAAAAGCTCAATGCAGCAGCGTTTATTGCCTATATGGGGCTTGCTTATGGGGTATTGACTCCTGCAAAAGGCATCAGCAAATCTTACTACAATATTAAAAAAGGAAACGCCGCTGCCGCGCGTATCATAGAAGTTTTGGAAACCTCCAATCCGATTGTGGACACAAAAGATCCCGTGGCTTTTGATGGCTTTACCAAAGAAATTTGTTTAAACAATGTTTCTTTCGCTTATGAAGAGGATTCGGTAATTAAGCAACTGGACTTGTGCATTAAAAAAGGAACATCCGTGGCTTTGGTGGGTCCCTCTGGAAGTGGCAAAACAACCATTGCCAACTTATTGCCCCGTTTTTACGATGTGACTGACGGTTCAATCACTATAGACGGAGTTGATATTCGTAACCTACGGAAAGATGATTTGCGTAATATGATGGGTATTGTCACCCAAGACTCCATATTGTTTCATGACAGTGTTCGCAATAATTTATTGATAGCCAAGCCTGATGCCACAGAAGAAGAGATGCGTGAAGCTACTAAAATAGCCAATGCACTTTCCTTTATCGAAGAACTGCCCCAGGGATTTGATACTGTAATCGGAGACCAAGGAAACAAACTCTCTGGCGGACAAAAACAAAGACTTTCCATCGCCCGTGCAGTTCTAAAAAACCCACCCATCATGATTCTAGATGAGGCTACATCTGCTCTTGACACCGCCTCTGAGCGTATGGTGCAAGACGCTTTGACCAAGATGATGAAAAACCGAACCTCCTTGGTCATCGCACACCGCCTATCGACCATACAGTCAGTAGATCATATTGTGGTGTTGAGCAATGGCAAAATTGTTGAACAAGGCAAACACGAAGACTTGATTGCCAAAAATGGTGCCTACAAAAAACTTATTGATCTTCAGTCATTCGAACAATAATGTCCAAACAAGAACCCTCTACTCGTTTACACCGCAATTTGGTATTGGGTGTCATTGATAATTTAGATGCTATTTTTAATCAGGGGCTTCAAGCAGACAAAGTGATAGCCAAGACCCTAAAATCCAATAAACGTTGGGGCAAGCGTGATCGGGCTTTTGTTGCAGAAAACACCTATGAAACCATTCGTTGGAAAAGACTTTATGCGGGCATCGCAGAGGTAAAAGCTCCTTTTTCCGAAGAAGATTTGTGGCGTTTATTGACCGTTAGATGGGTATTGATGGGCATTTCCTTTCCCGATTGGCCTGTTTTCGCCAAAGTACCCACCCGACGCATCAAAGGGAGGTTCGATGAACTCAAGAAAAAACGTGTATTCGCAGCTTCTATCCCAGATTGGATGGATGATTTAGGAGTGAAAAATCTGGGTGTAAAGAAATGGGAAAAAGAGCTTACTGCCCTAAACACACCCGCCAAAGTAGTCCTAAGGGTTAATCGTCTTAAAACAAATCCGAAATTGTTGCAAAACGCCTTACGTGATGAGGGCATTCAAACCCAATGGACTAAGCAACATCCCGATGCGCTCATTCTGGAAGAGCGTGCCAATGTGTTCGACACAGAAATATTTAAGCGGGGTTGGTTTGAGGTTCAAGATGCCTCTTCTCAAATGGTAGCTCACTTTTGTCAGGCTGCCCCAGGAATGCAAGTGATTGATGCATGTGCAGGTGCGGGTGGTAAAACATTGCACTTGGCTGCACTGATGGAAAATAAAGGACAAATCACTTCTATGGACATTTATGCCCAAAAACTACACGAACTCAAAAGACGGGCGCGTAGGGCTGGTGCACAAAACATTACCACAAGACCCGTCACTTCCACCAAAACCATCAAAAAACTGAAAGATCGTGCCGACCGAGTCCTTATTGATGCGCCCTGTACTGGACTGGGGGTACTTCGAAGAAATCCGGATGCCAAGTGGAAAATACAACCTGATTTCCTACATAAAGTAACCCAAACACAGCAAAACATACTTCAGTCTTATGCCACCATGGTAAAAGAGGGTGGCTGTCTGATCTATGCTACTTGCTCGATATTACAACAAGAAAATCAAGATCAGGTAAAGCAATTTTTAAATACAGAAACTGGACAAGGCTTTCAATTGGAGAAAGAAGTGCTTGTCAGCCCTGCAGATTCAGGCTTTGATGGTTTCTATATGGCGCGTTTGAAACGAAAAGCATCTTGTTGATAAATAAGGGAAAAACAGCTCTCTTTTTACCTAAAAACAAAGCTTCATACCCACCGAATATGTGTAATTTTGCACATACAACCATTAGCTGATGATCTGTTTTTTTGGGAATCCTAACGACCGCATCTACGCAGTACAGACACAAACCCCTTTAGAAGATTCTACCAAAGAAAAACTGAGCTGGCTTTTTGGGGGCGCTCCTTATATCAACAAATCTATTTTAGACGGTTCATATGTTGGGCCGCGTATAAATATGGTAACCCCCTGGAGTACCAATGCGGTTGAAATCACCCAAAATATGGGTATAGAGGGTATTTTGCGCATCGAACAATTTTCGGTGACTGATAATGACACCGAAATTGACCCCATGCTTTACCAAAAGTTCAACAATCTCGATCAGAGGCTATTTGCTATTGAAATTGTCCCTGAGCCTGTACTTGATATAGAGGATATTGAGGCATACAATCAAGAACAAGGACTGGCATTAAATTCGGACGAAGTAGTATACTTGAAAAATCTAGCTGTCCAATTGGGTCGCCCTTTAACTGATTCTGAGGTTTTTGGTTTTTCTCAAGTGAATTCAGAACACTGTCGCCATAAGATTTTTAATGGCACCTTTACCATTGATGGTAAAACCAAAAAAGACTCTCTATTTCAACTCATAAAAAAAACATCCAAGGCGCAGCCAGACAACTTGGTATCGGCCTACAAAGACAATGTGGCTTTTATCCAAGGCCCCGACATAGAGCAATTTGCACCCGAAAAAGCTGAAACTGCAAGTATCTACAAAACCAAAACCATCCCATCGGTGATTTCTCTGAAAGCCGAGACGCACAATTTCCCTACCACTGTGGAACCTTTTAATGGAGCTGCCACCGGGTCGGGGGGTGAGATTCGCGATCGCATGGCAGGAGGTATCGGGTCGGTTCCATTGGCCGGAACAGCGGTCTACATGACTGCGTACTCCAGGTTGGAGTCTGGGCGGCCATGGGAAAAAGTACCTGAACGTCCTTGGCTATATCAAACGCCTCTGGACATTTTGATAAAAGCCTCAAACGGGGCAAGTGATTTTGGCAACAAATTTGGTCAACCCCTCATTGCGGGTTCGGTAACCACATTCGAGCACCAAGAGCATGACCAGATTATCGGTTTTGACAAAGTAATCATGCAGGCAGGGGGCATTGGCTACGGGCATGCCAAACACAGCGAAAAGAACACTCCCAAAAAAGGCAACAAAATTGTGGTTTTGGGAGGTGATAACTACAGAATTGGAATGGGAGGTGCAGCCGTTTCCTCTGCCAATACAGGAGCTTTTTCATCTGGAATAGAGCTCAACGCCGTTCAGCGTTCCAATCCTGAAATGCAAAAAAGGGTTGCAAACGTGATTCGTGCTATGGCAGAAATTGATAAAAATCCCATCATCTCCATACACGATCATGGTGCCGGCGGACACCTCAACTGCTTGTCTGAACTTGTGGAAGACACAGGGGGTTATATCAATATGGACGCCTTACCTGTCGGAGATCAAACCCTTTCGGCCAAAGAAATCATCGGGAATGAATCCCAAGAACGCATGGGGCTGATTGTAGACCAAAAAACTTTGCCCAAACTCCAACAAATCGCTACACGAGAACGTGCTCCGATTTTTGAAGTGGGACAGATAACAGACGATAAGAATTTTGTTGTCGATTCTAAAAAAGCAGAAAGCAAGCCTATCGATCTTTCTTTGGCTGACTTTTTTGGAAAAACCCCTAAGACGGAGTTGTATGACCAGTCTATTGAGAACCAATTTAAAGCCGTTACTTACAACGCCGATCATGTACATGAAGACGTAAAAAATCTGTTACAGCTCGAGGCTGTCGCCTGTAAAGATTGGCTCACCAACAAAGTGGATCGATGTGTAACCGGGCGGGTTGCGCAGCAACAGTGTGTGGGGTCGCTCCAACTTCCTTTGGCCAATTGTGGGGTAATGGCACTCGACTTTAGAGGTCAAGACGGCATTGCCACCTCCATAGGTCATGCGCCTGTAAGTGCTTTGATAAGTCCAGCTGCAGGGAGTAGGTTATCTATAGCCGAAGCATTGACCAACATTATATGGGCACCATTAAAAGATGGGCTGTCATCGGTCAGCCTTTCTGCAAACTGGATGTGGCCTTGCAACAACCCGGGTGAAAATGCGCGATTGTATGAGGCGGTCGAAGCCTGTTCTGACTTTGCCATAGGATTGGGCATCAATATACCTACAGGGAAAGACTCCCTTTCGATGAAGCAAAAGTATCCTGACCAAGACGTGTTGGCACCGGGAACCGTAATCATTTCTGCTTCTGCGCATTGCAGTGATGTAAGCAATGTGGTACGTCCTGTTGTACAAATTGACAAAGGAAGCATCTACTATGTGCGAATGTCTGATGCCGATTTTCATTTGGGTGGGTCTGCGTTTGCCCAATTGCAATCTCAAGTGGGTAGCCATACCCCAGATGTGTCCGATATTGAAGCATTCAGAAACACATTCAACGCCATTCAACGGGCAATCAAGCAAGAAAAAATCGCTGCAGGACACGACATAGGTTCAGGTGGTTTGATCACCAGCTTGCTAGAAATGTGTTTTGCTGAAAACAATGTAGGGATGACAATTGATTTGTCACCCCTCGAATCTGATGTACGTGTTCTATACGCTGAAAACCCTGCGCTGTTAATACAAGTAAACGACACCACTGCTGAGGAACTTACAGAATCTGGTGTGCGCCTAACAAAATTGGGTGAGGTCAACGCAAGTGAAAACTTGACCCTAAAACTGGGAACAAAAACCCTTGACTTTCACATTCCAACCTATCGAGACCATTGGTTTTATACCTCCTATCTGATGGACACCCATCAAACAGCACCACAATTGGCCAAAGAGCGTTTTGAGTCTTATCACAAAACCCCACTCCGTTTTAAATTTCCTAAAAGTTTTAGTGGAAAAACACCCGAGTCTAATGGCAAAAAAATCCGTGCAGCGGTTATCAGAGAAAAGGGCAGCAATTCAGAAAGAGAGATGGCCTATGCCATGCACCTCGCGGGTTTTGAAGTTAAAGACATACATATGACCGATTTGATGTCGGGCAGAGAAGACTTGAATGACGTACAGTTTATTGTAGCTGTTGGTGGGTTCTCCAATTCGGATGTGCTTGGCTCTGCCAAAGGATGGGCTGGTAGTTTCAAATACAACCCTTTGGCTAAAAAAGCTCTTGAGCAATTTTTTAAGCGAGAAGACACCCTTTCGTTGGGGGTTTGCAATGGATGCCAGTTGTTTATTGAACTGGGGCTTCTACATCCCGAACACGATGTGAAACCAAGAATGTTACACAACGACTCGGGTAAATTTGAATGTACCTTTAGCACAGTTGATATCGCTGAAAACAACACCGTTATGTTCTCGGGCTTAAGCGGTAGTCGATTGGGAATATGGTCTGCCCATGGGGAAGGTAAATTTGAATTGTCCAAACCAGCAGCAGATTATAATATTGTAGCCACCTACACCTACGATGTTTACCCGTCCAACCCCAATGGTTCAGATTACGGAACCGCCATTCTGAGCGATAATCAAGGACGCCATGTGGTCATGATGCCACACTTGGAACGCACCACTTTCCCTTGGAATTGGCCCCTTTATCCCGAAGGCCAGAATGATGAAGTCAGCCCATGGATGGAAGCTTTTGTAGCAGCCAAAAAATGGCTTGACAATCAAAACTAACTTATACTTTCATTTTTTGTTTTGACGAAATAAATGCATATTTGTGTTGGACTACTGATTTATGAGTACACCAACCCGCTTATTTGACATTCTCAACCAACAGGCACTTTCGAATCCACTCGATTGTGCGCTGAACACCAAGTACAATGGGGTTTGGGAACACACTTCTACAAAAGAATACTTATCCAAAGCCAATCAAATAAGTAGGGGGCTTTTAGAATTGGGTGTGGGTCAAGGTGACAAAATAGCCCTTATCTCAACAAATAACAGAACAGAATGGTGTGTGGTAGACATAGGGGTTTTGCAAATCGGTGCGGTTGATGTGCCAATTTATCCAACCATTACCGCAGAGGATTATGCCTATATCCTCAACCACTCTGAATCAAAATATTGTTTTGTATCTGACCAAGAAGTATTCGATAAGATTCAGTCCATTCGAAGTGAATGCCCCAATTTGGAGCAAGTGTATAGTTTTGACAAGATTGATGGGTGTGCACACTGGTCAGAGGTATTAGACCTGGGAAGTGAAACGAGTCACCAGCCCAGAGTACAAGCTTTGATGGAGTCCGTACAGCCACAAGATTTGGCTACCATCATATATACATCGGGAACTACAGGCACCCCAAAGGGTGTGATGTTGAGCCACCATAATATTGTCTCCAACGCATTGGCCAGTCAAGCGCGTTTGCCATTGGAGTTTGGAAAGGCAGTGGCTTTAAGCTTTTTACCCTTGTGTCATATCTATGAGCGTATGCTCATTTATCTATATACACTCTCTGGAACACGTGTTTATTTCGCAGAGTCCCTTGAAACCATAGGAGAAAACCTCAATGAAGTACACCCCAACGTAATGACCGCAGTGCCGCGTTTATTAGAAAAACTTTATGACCGCATCTATAGCAAAGGACAAATGCTCACGGGTGTCAAGAAAAAGCTTTTCAATTGGGCGGTAGATTTGGGACTGCAATATGAGCCCTACGGACAAAATGGCTTGGTTTATGAACTTAAGCTTAAAATTGCTAGAAAACTCATCTTTAAAAAGTGGAAAGCCGCATTGGGTGGTAAACTAGAACTGATTGCGTCGGGAAGTGCTGCACTTCAACCGAGATTGGCACGTGTATTTACCGCAGCTGGTATGGCCGTTTGTGAAGGCTACGGGCTAACAGAGACCTCCCCTGTGATTTCAGTAAATGACATGCGTAATGGCAACTATCGCATTGGAACAGTCGGAAGGGTGATTGATAATGTGGAAGTTAAAATCGCTTCTGATGGTGAAATTCTTTGTAAAGGCTCCAATGTGATGATGGGGTACTATAAAGATGAGGAAAAAACAAATGAGGTAATCAAGGATGGGTATTTCCACACAGGAGATATTGGACATATAGATGCAGACGGGTTTTTAAAAATTACCGATCGTAAAAAAGAAATGTTCAAAACATCAGGAGGAAAATATGTGGCTCCGCAAGTGATAGAAAATGTAATCAAACAATCAATCTTTATTGAACAAGTGATGGTGATTGGCGAAGGACAAAAACACCCGGCAGCACTTATACAACCCAATTTTGAAGCTATCAATGCATGGCTCATTGAAAAGGGTGAAAAAGAAATGACTCCAAATGAAATAGCTTCAAACCCCAAAGTGAATGAAAAAGTTATGGCCGATGTGAATAAAGCCAATACACAATTTGCCCAATGGGAAAAAGTTAAAAAAATTCATCTTACTTTAGATGTTTGGAGTGTAGACTCCGGACACCTCACACCTACCATGAAACTACGCAGAAAGATAATTGCTTCTAAATACAATTCTGAAATTGAAGCTGTCTACAACTAATTAATATTTTTTCACAATATATTATGCATGCATAGTATTTTTTTATACATTTGATGCATGCAACATCCAACAATAGACCACGTTTTGAGAGCTACTTGGCAAGCAGTAGCCAAAATGTATCATGAAGAAGCTCAAAAATATGGAGCTACCATGGCCACTGGGCTGGCATTATTAAGTATAGACACCGAAGAAGGGGTTTCTTCCACTTCACTGGGTCCGCGCATGGGTATGGAAGCCACCAGTCTTTCTAGAACACTAAAGTCGATGGAAGACAAAGGCTTGATACGCCGTGAACCCAACCCTGAAGACGGACGTGGGGTATTGATCAAACTCACCAAAGATGGATTAGAAAAAAGAAGTTTTTCTAAGTCGCTGGTAAAAAAATTCAACGAAACCATTGAAGAATCTATCAGCGAAAGTGAGCTGAATGCCTTTCACAAAGTCGCTGATGTGATTATGAGCAAACTGGAAGACAGAAGCATCTTCAAGACCAAAGAAGTAAACATTTCATGAGAAATAGAAAAATAAACAAAGTGGCTGTTATCGGTTCTGGAATCATGGGCTCCGGAATTGCTTGTCATTTTGCCAATATCGGGGTAGAAGTATTGTTGTTGGACATAGTGCCCTCATCTTTAACCGACGCGGAATCCAATAAAGGGCAGACCCTCACGGACACTGCCGTTCGAAACAGAATAGTCAATGAAAACCTCACAAAATCCATCAAAAGCAATCCCGCACCACTCTATCACCCCAAATTTGTCAACCGAATTACCACGGGCAACCTTGAAGACGATTTGGTTCGCATAGCAGAAGTCGACTGGATTATTGAGGTCGTGGTAGAGCGCCTAGACATCAAGCAGCAAATTTTTGAACGCATTGAGAGCCACAGAAAGCCAGGAACGCTGATCACTTCAAACACCTCGGGCATCCCTATCGCGCTTATGAATGAAGGGCGATCCGAAGATTTTCAAAAGCATTTTGCCGTAACACACTTTTTTAATCCGCCCCGCTACCTAAAACTGTTTGAAGTTGTTCCCGGACCCAACTGCGATCAAGAAGTTACAGACTTTTTGATGGACTATGGCTCACGGTTTTTGGGCAAACAATCGGTTTTGGCCAAAGACACACCTGCTTTTATTGGTAATCGCATTGGTATCTTTTGTATCCAAAGCCTGTTTCATCAAGTCAAAGACATGGGGCTTACCATAGAAGAAATTGACAAACTCACAGGACCTGTGATAGGACGGCCCAAGTCCGCTACCTTTCGTACTGTAGATGTAGTTGGTTTGGACACCCTCGTACACGTTGCCAACGGCTTGCACGAACACTGTGCAAAGGACGAACGCCGCGATGTGTTCAAACTGCCAGATTTTATATCCACCATGATGGAAAAGCAATGGCTAGGATCTAAAAGCGGACAGGGATTTTATAAAAAATCAAAAAACAGCGATGGCAGTTCTGAAATCCTGACTTTGGATTTGGACACCATGGACTACAGAAAAAGAAAAAGAGCGCAGTTTGCCACCCTCGAGAAAACCAAGTCAATCGACCTTCTCGAGGATCGGTATACTGTTTTAGCCGAAGGCACAGATAAAGCAGGTGCCTTTTATCGTAAAAATTTTGGGGAGTTGTTTGCTTACGTGCAATACCGCATACCAGAAATCTCTGATGAATTGTACCGTATAGATGATGCAATGAAAGCCGGATTCGGATGGACACACGGTCCTTTTGAAATTTGGGATGCACTAGGAGTTCAAAAGGGAATAGAACTCATCAAAGAAGCAGGCCATGCCGTTGCCGATTGGGTGTCCGAATTGGCAGCTAGTGAGAATGCTCATTTTTATACGCTCCACAATGGGACACGTTGCTATTATGACATTCCTGCCAAAAAACACATAGTCATTCCTGGACAAGAGGCCTTTTTGATACTCGACCATATCAAACCCACACAAACCGTATGGGAAAACCCAGAGTGTTCCCTAATCGATTTGGGTGACGGTGTTTTAAATGTGGAATTTCACTCCAAGATGAATACGATTGGAGGTGGGGTTTTGCAAGGACTCAACAAAGGAATCGATTTAGCAGAGAAAAATTTTCAAGCCTTGGTAGTCGGAAATCAAGGTGCCAACTTCTCAGCGGGCGCCAATATTGGTATGATATTTATGATGGCTGTTGAGCAAGAATACGATGAGCTCAATATGGCCATAAAATATTTTCAGGACACCATGATGCGGATGCGTTATTCTTCCATTCCGACAGTAGCCGCACCCCATACACTTACCTTGGGAGGCGGGTGTGAGCTATGCCTCCACGCCGATAAAGTAGTGGCTGCTGCAGAGACCTATATAGGCCTGGTAGAATTTGGAGTGGGTGTCATCCCTGGTGGGGGTGGTTCCAAGGAAATGACATTAAGAGCCGCTGACTCATTCAGAAAAAACGATGTAGAACTCAATGTGCTTCAGGAATACTTTTTAGCCATCGGTATGGCCAAAGTAGCCAAATCGGCTTATGAAGCTTTTGACTTTGGCATACTTCAGAAAGGAAAAGACATAGTGGTCACTCAATCCCAACAACAACTGGCTGTGGCCAAGCAACACGCCCTACTGATGGCACAAACAGGCTACACCAAGCCCATAGAGCGAAAAGATATCAAAGTGCTGGGCAAACAAGCCTTAGGGATGTTTTTGGTAGGCACCGATTCTATGGAAGCCGGAAACTACATTAGCGAACACGATAAAAAAATCGCCAACAAGCTTGCCTATGTCATGGCAGGGGGCGACCTATCGCAACCCACCGAGGTGAGCGAACAATACCTACTCGATATTGAAAGAGAAGCCTTTTTGTCCCTTTGTACAGAACGTAAAACCCTAGAACGCATCCAACATATGCTAAAAACAGGTAAACCTTTAAGAAATTGATTATGAAAACAGCTTATATCGTACAAGGTTTTAGAACTGCTGTTGGCAAAGCGCCAAGGGGTTTGTTTCGTTTCAAACGTCCCGACGAACTTGCCGCAGAGACCATCGAACATCTTATGGGAACCCTTCCTGAAATAGACCCTACACAAATTGATGATGTCATTATTGGCAATGCCATGCCAGAAGCCGAACAAGGACTCAACATGGCCCGACTGATTTCGCTGATGGGTCTCAAAATTGACGAAGTGCCGGGTGTGACCGTCAACCGTTATTGTGCCTCTGGTATAGAAACCATCGCCATGGCAGCCGCCAAAATACAATCAGGAATGGGTAATTGTGTTATTGCAGGTGGCTCGGAAAGTATGAGTTTGATTCCGATGGGTGGCTACAAGCCTGTACCGGACTATCAACTCGCTGCCCAAGGAAAAGAAGACTATTACTGGGGTATGGGGCTTACGGCAGAAGCTGTGGCCAATGAGTACAAAATATCAAGGGAAGACCAAGATGCATTTTCTTATGAGTCCCACCAAAAAGCATTGAAAGCCCAAGCCTCGGGTGCTTTTGACAAGCAGATTGTACCCATACAGATTGATGAAACTTTTATTGATCAAAATGGCAAAAAAGCACAGCGCAGCTACACGGTTGACAGAGACGAAGGCCCTAGAGCAGACACAAGCGTAGCGGCCTTGTCCAAATTGCGTCCCGTTTTTGCTCAAAATGGATCGGTAACTGCTGGGAATTCCTCACAAATGAGTGATGGTGCGGCTGTGCTTATGCTGATGGACGAAGACATGGTAAAGCAATACAACCTTACTCCAATCGCTCGTTTGGTGAGCTATGCCACTGCTGGTGTGCCTCCCCGATTGATGGGCATCGGACCGGTCAAAGCGATACCAAAAGCCTTGGCACAAGCTAATCTCAAGCTTAAAGACATGGAGCTGATTGAACTCAACGAAGCTTTTGCTGCCCAGTCATTGGCAGTCATTCGTGAGTTGGACATCAACCCTGAAATTGTCAATGTAAACGGCGGCGCCATTGCGCTCGGCCATCCGTTGGGCTGCACCGGAGCCAAACTATCGGTACAGCTTTTTGACGAAATGCGCAAAAGGAAACAAAAATACGGCATGGTCACCATGTGTGTGGGCACAGGGCAAGGTGCTGCCGGGATTTACGAACTCTTATAATTGAAGCCTATGGAAACTCAAGAAAAAAAACTGACACGCGGAGGTGCCTTCTTACTCCAAGACACCGAAGCCCACAATGTGTTTACCCCTGAAGACTTTAGTGAAGAGCAGCGTATGATGCGTGATGCGGTTCAAGAATTTGTCGATCGTGAGGTATGGCCCAACAAACACAGATTTGAGAAAAAAGACTACGATTTCACCTTTGAACTCATGCGTAAAGCGGGTGAACTCGGCTTTTTGAGCGTAGCTGTTCCAGAAGCCTACGGCGGTATGGAAATGGGGTTTGTATCGACCATGTTGGTCTGCGATTATTTCTCAGGCGCCTCGGGCTCACTCTCCACAGCCTATGGTGCACACACCGGAATTGGCATTATGCCGATTGTGATGTATGGCACCGAAGAACAGAAAAAACAGTACGTACCCAAACTCGCCTCGGGCGAGTGGATCGGTTGTTACTGCCTAACAGAACCCGGTGCAGGCTCGGATGCCAACAGTGGTAAAACCAAAGCCGTGCTTTCTGAAGATGGCACCCACTACCTAATAAGTGGGCAAAAAATATGGATTTCCAATGCCGGCTATGCCGACCTGATGATTGTCTTTGCCCGTATTGAAGACGACAAAAACATTACCGGATTCATAGTACCCAATGACCCTGAAAATGGGATTTCAATGGGCGAAGAAGAGCACAAACTGGGTATACATGCCTCCTCTACCCGACAAGTATTTTTTAGTGACACCAAGGTGCCGGTTGAAAATATGTTGTCTGAGCGTGGCAATGGATTTAAGATCGCCATGAATGCCCTCAATATTGGTCGTATCAAACTGGCAGCCGCTTGTTTGGACGCCCAAAGACGCACCACCACAGAGGCCGTGCGTTATGCAAACGATCGCATACAATTTAAACAGCCCATCAGCCAGTTTGGGGCTATCAAGCAAAAATTGGCTACCATGGCTATGAACTGCTATGTAGACGAGTCGGCATGTTACCGTGCCGCCAAAGATATAGAGGACCGCATTGCCCTACGTGTAGAGGCAGGCAACAGCCACCAAGAAGCAGAACTCAAAGGCGTAGAAGAATATGTGATTGAGTGTTCCATACTTAAGGTGATTGTTTCTGAACACACCCAAAACTGCACAGATGAAGGCATACAAGTATTTGGCGGTATGGGCTATTCTGCAGATACCCCCATGGAAGCCGCTTGGCGTGATGCCCGTATTGCACGTATCTATGAAGGCACCAACGAAATCAACCGCATGTTGTCCGTGGGTATGTTGATCAAAAAGGCGATGAAAGGCCATTTGGATTTGATAAGTCCTGCCACTGCAGTGGGTGAAGAACTGATGGGCATACCATCATTCGATACACCCGACTATTCTGCCTTGTTTGCCGAAGAAAAACACATCTTAAAAAACTTGAAAAAAGTGTTTTTGATGATTGCCGGTGCGGGCGTACAGAAATACGGCACCGAACTCGAAGAACACCAACAACTTCTTCTGGCGGTGGCCGACATTCTCATCGAAATCTATATGGTAGAGTCTGCCTTATTGCGCACCGAGAAAAATGCGATGCGCTATGGGGAGGAATCTCAAAAATATCAGATTGCCATGACACAACTCTACCTTTTCCAAGCAGTTGAAAAAATCAACACCAAAGGAAAAGAAGCCATCGTGTCTGCGGCCGAAGGAGATGAACAAAAAATGCTGCTTATGGGTCTGAAGCGGTTTACCAAATATGTAAACCCACCCAATGTGATTGCATTGCGCAATAGGGTAGCAGAACGTATCACTGCTGAAAATCAATACTGCTTTTAGTACGTGATGTTTGTTGTTGTTTGAAAACCCGTCAACGCTTGTTGATGGGTTTTTTTTGAAATAAACTTTACAAAAAATCTTTTTCTTTCATCCAGTCATCGTTGTACA
>JBMYLY010000034.1:0-15692 GCA_049596815.1 Flavobacteriaceae bacterium
CGTATCGAAAATTTATTCACCTTCATCGGATGATTCGTATGGAACTTGTTTTTTGCCAAAAAGCGAAAAATGGACATAGCGTTTGGGGTTCGTGCGCAAATCATCGAGTAGCAATTGTAGGGCTGTATTGGTTTGATGCAAAGCTACATACAAGCTGTCATTAGCGACCAACTGGCCCAAAGTGCCATCCCCACTTTGAATTTGGTTGGTAATTACCGCCAAATTAGAAGAGGTTATATGTAGGTTTTCAATAAGCCCATTGAGATCTGCCTCAGTAAGCGTTGTAGTAGTTTGTTTTAAATCAGAAGTTATTTGAGCAAGGTTGTCTATGGTCTTGCCAAGTCCCCCATCTTTTGGTTGTAGCGACTTTTCTAGCTGCTGGCTGATGTTGTCTATTGCATTCAAGGCAGAAGTCAAGTGACCGATAGACTGATTGAGTTGGGCTTGTGCAGCCGTATCAAATACATTGTTAAAAGCTATCAAAACGGAGTCTGCATGGTTGACCATGCTTTCAATTTTTTCTTGTAAGGGGGTGAGTTTGTCATTCACTAACTGAGTTAGACCAGGAGCAATGCTAGATTGAAGGGTGTCTCCAGATTGTGCCATTGGTGCACCATCAAGAGCAGGTACTACAGCCAATGACTTACCGCCAATTAGGCCTGACTCGTATATTTTAGCAATGCTGTTCTTTGAGAAAATGTATTGACGCTCCACTCTAAAACGAACCAACAAATGGGTGTTGGCAGGAAGCAAACTAATGTTTTCAACTGAACCCACTTGAAAGCCATTAATCGTTACCGGCGTCCCCACAACAAGGCCCTCTGTGTTGTCATATTGGGCGTAATAAATACCATCACGCACCAACAAGTCGTTGGATTTGAGATAATTAAACCCAAAAATAAACAGGACGATTCCTGATATAACCAACAAGGCGGTTCGTAATTCGAGTGATATTTTCAAATCTTCAGAGATTTATTGGGTAAAAATAAGGATATAATTTGGCAAGGGAAAGGAGGGGTCTATTTTCTTTTCATCTCATTTGTTAACGGTATTTGAACACCGTTTTCAAAGGCCACAACAAAGCAGTCTTTGTATCCCTTTTTTCGAGCTTGATCGCGGAGTGATAAGGCTTGCTGGTAGCCTGAAGTGTTACCGAAATAGTAACGATATATAGAACCTTTCTGTAGTCTGTATATTGGGTTAAGTCCTTTAAAATTACTAGAAGTTGTTGCCAATTTGTTAGTGCTTGCCGCAATCTGCACTCGAAAAACTTGTGAAGGCTCCGTTGGTTGTTGTGGTGGTGTATTTGGGGATGACTCTTCAAAAACTTCACCGAACTGAAGGGTGGAAAAAATGTTGTTTTTGTATGCTATGATGGCTTTGGCAATGGCTTCACTCATCTGATCTTGACCTTTTTTTGAGTTCAAATAGGCGCCTTCAGTTTTATTGGTCAAAAAACCTAACTCCACCAAAACGCTCGGCATATAGGTGTTGCGCAACACCAAAAAACCGGCTTGTTTAACAGTGCGATTTTTTCGTTTGAGGTTTTTTACAAAACTCTGTTGTATGGTGTTGGCTGCATCTATACTTTGGTCCAAATAGGTTTCTTGCATGAGCACCAAGCTGATCACTGACTCAGGGTTGTTGGGGTCAAAGCCATCATATTTCTTTTCATAATCATCTTCCAAAAAGATTACAGAATTTTCCTTTTGGGCGATTCGAAAATTGCGGTCATTCTCATGAAGTCCAAGCACAAAAGTACCGGCGCCATAGGCGTTTGAGTTATGAGCGTCACAATGAATAGATACAAACAAGTCGGCCTTGGATTTGTTGGCTATAGAGGCGCGTTGATTGAGCTCCAAAAACACATCACTTTTTCGTGTGTACAACACTTTGATGTCTTTGTTGCGCTCTAAAATGGCACCGATTTTGAGCACAACTTTGAGCGCAATATGTTTTTCATAGTATCCATTACCACGGTTTCCAGGGTCTTTACCACCGTGACCCGCATCCAAAACGACTGTAAAGGGTTTGCTGGATTGGGCATGCAAAAAAGGGGAAATCATCAGCGCAACAACAAAGACAAAAGCTATTGTAAAACACTCGAAAGAACCCGAAAAAATAGTCGTATTTTTGATTTCCACAAGAAAGGGCTTTTGACAAATTTAAAACATATTCCCACAATTCGGTATGTACTGGGTGTTTTGATGGTTTTATCAGGTGGGTTTGTATTTGCCCAAGACAAGCCTATTGAAAACATTATAGTTGCTGACTCTATAGCAATAAACGATAGTATTCCTGTCAAAGAACCCTTACTTTTAGACCAAATCAAAAGAAATGCCAAAGGTTACATCACTATTGACAAGATTAATGAAAAAATGATCCTCTATGATGAAGCCGAGTTGTACTATCAAGATGTAGAGCTTAAATCGGGCATCATCGAGCTAGATTACAGTAGGAATATTGTCACTGCAGGAAGGATTAAGGATTCCACGGGACAATTGGTTCAATACCCTTCATTCAAACAAGGTGGTGATGAAGTTTTTCCTGATTCACTTAGGTTTAATTTCGACAACAAAAAAGCCATCATTTGGAATTCGCGTAGTGAGCAAGGAGGCATGAATGTCAAGGCTATGGCTACAAAGAAAGAGAATGACTCTGTATATTACATACGCGATGCACGTGTGACTACATCTGAAAATGTGGATGACCCCGAGTATTTTATCAAAGTTACCAAAGGAAAGTTTGTGCCCAAAAAGAAAATCATAGCAGGGCTCAGCAATCTCTACATTTCTGATGTTCCTACTCCTTTATTTTTACCATTCGCGTATTTTCCCATGAGCCAAAATCGGGAGAGTGGTTTCATTTTCCCAACCATCGGTGAGAATTTCAGTAGGGGGTATTTTATGCAAAATGGAGGATATTATTTTGCTGTAAATGATTTTTTCGATTTAGCTGTTTTGGGAGACTACTACACCAATGGGAGTTTTGGATTTCGATTGGACTCGAACTACAACAAAAGATACAGCTACAGAGGTGCCCTAGGGTTTCGATTTGAAAATCTAATCAACGGCGAACGTGGCTTATCGGGATATTCAAAAAACACCATATTTAACTTGCGTTGGTCACACAGCAAAGACGCCAAATCGAACCCAAACAGTCGTTTTTCTGCATCTGTCAATTTGGGGAGTAGCTCCTATTATCAAGAATCATTGAATCAAATCAATACGGGAAATTTTTTGAACAACACTTTATCTTCATCTGTTTCTTATTCTAAAACATTCCCAAAATACCCTTCGGTCAATTTATCTATTTCTGCGTCTCACAGCCAAAATACCCGCACCGATATAATCAATATGACCCTACCCACTTTTCAGGCAAGTATGGAGCGAATCTATCCTTTTGCTAAAAGAGATGGCATCAAAAAAGGAGTTTTACAAAACATCAATTTTCAATACAGCATTCGTGGAGAGAATCGCATACAAACCAATGATGATGATTTCCTTACCGGACGGATGTTTGATGACGCACTCAATGGGTTTCGTCACGGTATACCTATCAACACATCCTTTAAAATTGCCAAACACTTCAACTTTTCTGTAGGTGGCTCCTATGACGAGGTGTGGACATTTGAAACTATCAAAAAAAATGATTTTGACCCTGTTCTCAATCAAGAGGTAGCTCAAGACACGATCAGCGGTTTTGATCGATTTGCACAGTACAACTTTAGTGCAAGCGTGGGCACCACCCTTTATGGGGTTTTTAATTTTAAAGAAGACGCCAAAGTACAATCTGTACGACATGTTATGAATGCCAATGTAGGTTACAGCAGGTCTCCGAGTTTTGAGCAATACTATGATGAGTATATAATTGATGCAGAGGGCAACACCAGGTCTTATTCTCGTTTTGACGGCGGACTCTATGGGGCACCCAGTTTAAACAAATCAAGCTCTTTGAGTTTCACCCTACGCAATACTTTTGAAGCCAAAGTGCGAGATCGTGACAGTACGGCAGTAGAACCTAAAAAAATCAAATTACTTAACAATCTGAATTTTTCTACAACATACAACCTCGAGGCAGACTCTCTTCGTTTAAGTCCTGTTAGGATGACTGCAGTCATCCCATTGTTGGATAATAAACTGAATGTTAATGTAGGTGCCACTTTTGACCCTTATGCAATTGATGAAGATTTTAACCGGATCAATACCTTGAATATTGAAAATGGCGGTCCACTTTTTAGAATGACCAGTGCCAACATGAATTGGGGTTATAGTTTTTCAAACAAAGACAAAAAGAATAAATCGGATGAGGACGGGGAGAATCAAGATCCATACTCGAACGTAGAAAATGAATTGTTTGGTAGCAGCCAAGACTTTAGTGATAGAAGATTTACCGCAGACCAAAGTTCTACTCAAGGAAAAGAAATAGAAGAAGAAGATAACGAAGGTAATTTTTATAGCACAAAAATTCCTTGGAACATCAACCTCAGACATAGCCTAACCTATGCCAATACCAGAAGAAATAGAGAAATTTCCAACAATTCCCTAATGGTATCTGCAGATGTAGGTCTTACACCCAAATGGGATGTGGGTGTTTCTACTGGATATGATTTTAAAAACAAAGGAGTCACTTATACAAATTTTCGCATTGAGCGTGATTTGGATAGTTGGGTGATGAATTTGGCATGGACTCCTTTTGGAGATCGACAATCTTGGTTCTTTTTTATAGGTATAAGAAGTGGTATGCTTAGCGATTTAAAATACGACAAAAGAAGAGAACCCGATCGAAGACTTTAATTCAAATTTTATATGAAAACCATTATCAACACCCCAGATGCCCCAACGCCTATCGGGCCCTACAATCAAGCTGTATTGGCAAACGACACCCTTTATGTAAGTGGTCAAATAGCGCTCAACCCAAAAACCATGGAGCTGGTTTCTGGCAATATTCAGGATGAAACCCATCAAGTGATGCAAAATCTACAAGCTGTTTTGGAGGCTGCTTCTATGAGTTTTGGTCACGTTGTGAAAGCAAGTATTTTCATTAGTGACATGAACGACTTCTCGGCCATCAATGAAGTTTACGGAAGCTATTTTGATGAGCCCACAGCACCCGCCCGTGAAACCGTGCAAGTAGCCGTACTTCCCAAACATGTGAACGTCGAGATTTCAGTAATTGCAGTACGCTAGAGATGACTTAGGTGATAAGACACCAAGCCTTCGATGGGCTTTTTGAGCACCTTGCCCAAACTCAATCCGAAAGAATGTAGCTCCTCCTCTAATTCTTTTTTAAGAAAATGCGCTATAGAACCAATAAAATGGATGGGTAATTCTTTGGCGTTTCCAAATTGAAGAATTTGATTTTCTATAAATAATCGCAAACCTTTGCGTATCAAAGACTGTACATATTCCTCGTCTTTGTGAACAATTACAAATTTTGCAAAAGTTGCTAAGTACGTATTCGGATTGGTTTTTTTGTATAGATTGGTTTTGATTTCTTCGGCACCCAGATTAAATTCTTCGGCAAACAGACTCGCTAATGATTCTGGTATTTTGTTAAAATAGTAATCTCGCAGTAGTTGTCGACCAAAATAGTTACCACTGGCATCATCCATCAATACATAACCTAAGGATGTAACTTTTTGATGAACCGTATCACCGTCAAAAAAACTGCAGTTTGAGCCTGTTCCAAGAATACATACTATGCTTTCTTGACCAGGGTCGGTGATTGCATATACAGCCGCATAGGTGTCTTCTTTTACAATGGTTTCGGCATTTTGAAAAATAGCAGTCAGCACATTGTCCATCAATCTTCTAGGGGGTTCTGTACCACAACCTGCGCCATAGAAATAGACAGAGTCAACCTCATTTCTCACTCTGTAAAGTTCATAATTGTTGATAATGCGTTCTTCGACAATATCTTCTGAAAGCACTTGGGGATTCAGGCCAAGGGTTTGGGTTTCAAAAAGAATGTGGCCAGCATCATCAATGGCAATCCAATCCGTTTTGGTGGAGCCACTATCGACGATCAATCGCATATGTTGAAATTATAATGAATTGGCAAGCTGAGCAAGCTCAATCAATTTGTTGGAATAACCCGCCTCATTATCATACCAAGATACAATTTTAAAGAAAGTATCGTTGAGCTGGATACCGGCATTGGCATCAACAATAGAAGTACGTGAATCACCAATGAAATCTTGTGAGACCACCAACTCCTCTGTAAAGCCTAGGATGCCAGACATGGCACCCTCAGAGGCAGACTTAAGCGCAGCCATCACCTCTTCGTAGCTGGTTGTCTTCTCGAGCTTCACTGTTAAATCAACTACAGACACGTCGGCTGTAGGAACACGAAATGCCATACCTGTAATCTTACCTTGCAATGATGGAATTACTTTGGTAACTGCTTTAGCAGCTCCAGTCGATGCAGGGATGATGTTGATCATAGAAGAGCGTCCTCCGCGATAATCCTTTCGAGAGGGGCCGTCAACAGTCATTTGGGTAGCTGTCACCGCATGAACTGTAGTCATCAAAGCTTCAGCCACACCAAAATTGTCATGTAATACCTTGGCAAGAGGGGCCAAACAGTTAGTCGTACAAGAAGCATTAGAAACAATAGTATCAGTGGCTTTAAGGTCTTCATGGTTGACACCCATTACAAACATGGGCGCATCAGCAGAAGGAGCAGAAATAACTACTTTTTTAGCACCTCCGTCGATGTGTAACTGAGCTTTTTCAAGAGTCGTAAAAATCCCTGTACATTCGGCAACAACATCGGCGCCAACCTCATCCCATTTCAGGTTTTGGGGGTCACGCTCTGCAGTAATACGCACTGTTTTTCCATCTACCACCAAATGGCCATCTTTAATTTCGATAGATGCCGAGCAAGTTCCATGGACAGAATCATATTTGAGCAAATAAGCCAAATGTTCTACATCGAGTAAGTCATTGATGGCAACGACCTCAACGTTGTCCTTTTGCAAAGAAGCACGAAAGACCATACGACCAATTCTTCCAAATCCGTTAATTCCTAGTTTAAGTGTAGTAGACATAGTATTTTTTGTTTTTAAAGAGTCATTATATCAGAAACGCGAATAAGTTCGCGGTTAATTTTAGATTTTCCTTTGATGGCTTGGTCTAAGGGTGTGAGAATCATTTCTCCATTTTGCATTCCTACCATATGGCCAGAAACACCCTCCATAAGTGCTTCTACAGCCTTGAGACCCATACGGCTGGCCAAAACGCGGTCAAAGCAAGAAGGTGTACCTCCGCGTTGGATGTGACCAAGTACAGAAACACGCACTTCGTAAGCAGGAAGGTTTTCTTCAATATATTCGGCCAATTCAAAGACGTTTTTTCCAATTTTATCTCCTTCAGCAACAACGACGATGCTGGAAGATTTGCCAGATTTTTTGCTACGCTTCAAAGATTCAAGCAGGCGCTCTAAGCCGAGGTTTTCCTCAGGGATTAATATTTCTTCAGCACCAGCACCTATACCCACATTGAGCGCTATGTGACCTGCATCCCTACCCATCACCTCAACAAAGAACAATCGGTTGTGAGAAATGGCCGTATCGCGAATTTTATCAATGGCCTCGACTACCGTGTTTAGTGCAGTGTCGTAACCTATGGTGTGAGAGGTGCCAAAAATATCATTGTCAATAGTACCCGGCACACCAACTACAGGGATGCCAAATTCTTTTTCGAAAATCATCCCTCCTGTAAAACTGCCGTCACCACCAATCACCACCAAAGCTTCGATACCATGCTTTTTTAAATTTTCATACGCGCTCTTTCGGCCTTCTTTGGTGCGAAATTCTTTAGATCGTGCCGATTTTAGCTTGGTGCCACCTTTATTGATAATGTTGTTGACACTCCGGGCAGAAAGCGGTTTAATATCACCTTCGATCAGACCTTGATACCCACGATAAACCCCAAAGCAATTGATGTTATAATGAGCACAAGTACGAACAACTGAACGCAATGCGGCGTTCATACCGGGGGCATCGCCACCAGATGTCAAAACAGCGATATTTTGAATATTTTTAGTCATAAATGCGTCGCGAAATTACAAACTTATTTCTGATTGGTGCAGCTGGACCTTATATTTTAAAAAAAAGCGTGCAGGATGTAAATTTTAGGCGAAATACTGACGATATGCTATAAAATCGCATTCTTTTTTATGATTTTTCTAATCAGGCTTTTAAAGTCATCAAATTCAACCTTGTAAGAAAGGCCTATTCCTTGAGTGTAACCTAAATCATCACCAAAATATTGAAATTCGTTCTCCCTGTTAAAAATACGTGCACGAAGACTACCATCTTTATTGAGTAAAAACTCAATGGTAACATCTCCTACGATGACGGTTTCCTCAACGCCACCAACAGGCACACCCACTTTTCCATTTATGAGCATTCGATCCGATATTTGGGTAACTAGTGTCAAACCCAACCTATCACGGGTTTGAACAGTCGCAGCAGCATTGCGATCACCCTGAAGATAATCTAAACCCACGTTCATTTTATCATCTGTCCCTGAAAAAATGGACTCAAAAACCCCAGAAGCTTTTTGAAATAGGTTGTTAGTAAGCGTCTGTGTTGAAAGTGCAGACAATGAGAATTGACTAATAAATACGCCCTGAGAAAGTAGCGAAATCGCTTGTAATTGGCGACGCTCCTCGTCAATAAGACGGTACTCGAGTTCATTTCTCAAATTGGCAGATGCATTAGGAAAATCTATATTAAAAGTGGGCGTTTCAAAATTGAGTAAATTACCGTTAAGGTTTACAGTAACTTCTGTGGGTATTTTTCTGTTGACACCCGTGGTTTCAATCAAAACGGTAGGATTGGCACCCCCTGGAACTTCATAAACCGCCTGCATATTGATTTGTGCAGCATAAGGATCTCCATTCCAAACAATAGTTCCTCCTGGTTGTACAATGAATTTTTTCTCTATTATGCCCAAGTTTTTAAAATCATAAGCTCCATCCAAAGCAATGTAGTCTCCCCAGATATTAAAAACTCCGTTTGAGTTGATTTCCATCAATATATTGCCCACTCCCCTACCACTCAAAGTGCTTCCTGTTTCGGTATCAACAACTATTCCTAAAAGGGCATCAGGGGTTACGTCCAAATCAAACTCTAGAGACAAACCTTTCAAGGCTTTAACAGATTGGTCGGGTGTTTCTGTGCTTCTGTATTTATCAACAAAACGTATGTATGTTGCATCGTCCAAAGCTGTAGCTTCCATTATGGGTATGGAGATATCTGTGCCAGGTGCTGTTTGACCCTGTATATCAAAATTGATATTTTGTGCGCTTCCAAAAACATGAACCAATCCATTCATAAAAGCAGTGCCGTAATAACTGGACTGAGGGTTAAATTTGGTGTCTAGAACCAGCAAACGATCTGATGAAATTACAAAGTCAGGAATAAAATTTTTAAAGTTGTTGTGGGTAAGTTTACCTTCTACCTCACCTGTTGAATTATGAGTAAGGTCTTTTACTGGGCTTGGTTTAAATACAAACAAATCGGGTGCCACCTCTATCTGTATGTCTTGAGGGAATTCATATGAAACACCTAAATAAGGAACATCAAATGAAAATTGATTTAAAAACAAATCACCTTCAATCATGGGTTCGTCAAGTTTACCAGCGACTCCTAGTTTTCCATTCAAACTTCCCGAAACCTTTTCAAATGATGTTCCCATTAGTTTTTTCAAAGATGCAGCAGGAAATGAACTGAAATCTGCGGTTAAATCCAACGATGCGTCTTCTACAGTTGGATAAAATATATTTCCTTTAATTTCGCTTGTAACACTATCGCTAGATTTGGTGATGAAGGACAATCCGTACTGTTCGGGAACATTCGAGGTCAATTCCAAAACAGCTTGGCCTATGGCAATCTCATTCATTGTAAAATCATCAATTTGAACCAAAGAAACACCCCCGATACCTTCATTGTCATTTCTAACACTAAAATTTCCATTAGCCACACCATCAACAGAAAGTGTTGGATTGGGCGGTATCAGGTCTGAAAGTTTCACATTTTCAAACTTGGCGTTAATAATTTGATGGATATTTTTTTCTACAGAAAAACGCAACCGTGAAGAGTCATTGGAAAAAACAATTGGCTCAAGAGTGTATCCTATATCATTAAAAATTAATCGGGTTTGGGAAGACGAATTAACATTCCACAATTGGTCACGATACCGAATTTTTGAGGGTTGAATTCCAAAAATAGGCCGCTGATCATCATCAAACGTAAAGTAAAAATTCAGATTATTCTGAAAGTTTTCTCTTTTGGTATCATCATATTCGGCTCTAAAGAAAAGCGTGTCGTTAACGGCAGAATTGACCAAATTAAACTTTTCGGCCTGCACCCATTTGGATTGCAACTGATCAAACTTCAAGTAGCCATTTACTAGTGGGTTTTGATTGTCAATATTTAATGATAAGTATTCGATTTCGGATTGCTTCCATTTTAAATTGGGTGCGTCCACTTTTAATCGAAAGTTGTTTAAATCTCCATCTAAATGACCCTGAATAAAAGTATTGTCATTAAGTTCCAACCTAGGTATCAAAGCACTGGCAATTTTACCACGAATGTTAAAATTAAAGTTTATAAATTGGTTTTTGTCAATCGTTAGCGGAGTGTAGTTTGTAAAATAGCTCCCCAATGCGTTTTTAAACATTGAGGGGATTTGGGAAAAACCAAACTTTCCATACAACAAGCCATCCAAAACGTCTTGTGAGCGCAAATTAACAAACCGCACCCCATCGTTGAGCCTAGACTGAACGGTAAAACGAGAAAAAGTAAAACTTTCATCGTCATTTGTGAGTTTTCCTGATTCTATAAATAAATCCCCAATAAAATCATCTGCATTTTTACCTTGACTGACCAACTCAATGTCTCCTGAGAAAATAGTGCGCTGGTTTAAAAATGGTAAACCTATATCATATAAATTCGCATGACCAACTTGGGCAAAACATGAGATGTTTTTTGTTTCTCCAAAAGTATCAAAAGAACCTTCAAAGTCTAATTGTAAGCTGGGGTCATCGACAGATAAATTTCCATTAAACAGGCCCCGGTCAAAGAATCCATTGACATCTATATTTTGGTAATTATAACTGTTAAATGCAAAGGAGTCAAAAGTACCATGTAGCTTGGTCTTAAGCGCTTCAAATTTAAATCCTTGGCCATCTATGTCAAGTGCGAAAGTGGTTACACCTAAATTGTCTTGATTGAGAAGTTGACCCAAATTAAATTCATCAACAGAAACAAATCCAGAGTAACGCCAATCATCTCCAAAGGGATAGAACTGTAAGTCTATGTCTGCACTACTCGAACTCCCGACAATCTTCAATTCTGTTTGGTTTGCCTCTTTACCCAACTGGACAAGCCCAGATATTGATCGTTTTCCCATTCGTTCTAAAGGAGCCAATAAGGTTTGCTGAAGGTTTGGCAATAAGTTGTTCCACTCAGAAAAATTGGTTGATAAATTATCAATATTAATACCGATTTCAGATTCATTTACAACCAAATCACCTGAGAAAAAAGTGTCTTCATAGCGCAACTGTAAAGGTTTGATGTGGAAGCTCTCAAGGGTCCCAATCATAGTGGCGGTCTCCAAATTTAAAATACCCTCACCCAAAGAAGGAAAAAAAGATTTTAGGTCTTCCACTGATATGGATGAGGATTTTACATCGGATTGTATTTGTACCAACTGTGAAAAGTTGCGCATACCCTTTTGTGGGTAAACAAAGGATATGTCCGATGATAGTTTGCTATTGGGTGTCATTATATCTAAGTTTTCTAACCCCATATGTGTTGAGCTGTAACTAAAATCAGTACTTAAATGAGTTGCCTTAAATTGATAGTTGGTTTCTGTAAAGGCCATTTTATCAACCTCCAATGTCATGCTATCTCCGAATAGAAAAAATTCGTTTAATCGCATTTGAAGGCTGTCAAACACCATAGGTTTTCTACTAGGCTTGTTGTAGTTAGATATACTTACAAGGGCATCGTCCACTTGAACCAAACGTGCACGGATTGGCGATTTTCTTTTGTTTTCGTTTTTGAGTTTGGCGCCAAAAATGGCAAGATTGGAGAGGGAGTCTCCTTGATATTTTTGAATATTGAGCTTGAGTCCAAGTAGTCGCAAAGCACCCAGATTTGGTGACCCTTCCAAAAAACTGCGTAACCGGAAAGCATTAAAGCGCGCCTCCCTTACATGCAATAATGTGTCATCTTGATGGTCTCGTACCAAAACATTTTCAAAAGTTGCCTTTCCATAAGGATTGACAAATACCTGCCCAAAAGAGATGTCTGCATCACGTTTTTCCAAAAGATAATCGGTAAGTGATTTTCCTAAGTAAGATTGGACTGTAGGAGTAAACAATAACAAAAAAGCCAATAAGGACAGACCCAACGCTAAGGTTAGATATTTCTTTAACGAAAGCTTTTGTTTTCGGCTCAATGCAAAATATTAACTTTGTCCTACGAAACAATAACCATGCCCATTATTTTAGGAATAGAGTCATCGTGTGATGATACAGCAGCTGCTGTTTTACAAGATGGGTCTATTCTTTCAAATGTCATTGCCAACCAAAGAGTACATGAGCAATTTGGAGGTGTCGTCCCCGAATTGGCTGCACGAGCACACCTTCAAAATATTGTGCCTGTGGTTGACCAAGCATTGGCTCAAGCAAATATCGCTAAAAAAGACATACATGCGGTTGCCTACACCCTAGGGCCCGGACTAGTGGGGTCTTTGTTGGTTGGAAATTCATTTGCAAAATCATTAGCATTGTCATTAGGTGTACCTCTTATAGAGGTTAATCATATGCAAGCACATTTGTTGGTGCATTTTGAAAAAGATTTGCCCAAACCGAAATTCCCCTTTTTAGGACTTACAGTTTCTGGAGGGCACACCCAATTGGTGATTGTTAGAAATGTTGATGATATGGAGATTATTGGGGAGACTCTAGACGATGCTGTTGGAGAAGCCTTTGATAAAGCCGGTAAAATGTTGGGGCTCCCCTATCCATCAGGACCCGCCATAGATCGCCTTGCTCGTGAAGGTAAAGCATGTGTTGAATTTGCTAAACCCAGTGTGTCAGCACTCAATTTTAGCTTCAGCGGTCTAAAAACAAGCATCCTTTATCACCTCAGGGACAAGCATCAAGAAGACGACAAATACATCAAGAAAAATCTCAATGATTTGTGTGCTTCCATTCAAAGTACAATCGTCTCAATAGTTATGGAAAAGCTTGAGCTTGCGGTGCAACAAACAGGAATTACTGAAGTTGCCCTTGGAGGTGGCGTGTCTGCCAACTCCGGGCTTCGTAATGCGCTTATGAATAAAAAAAAATGGAATATTTACCTGCCTCCTCTGTCTTTAACAACAGACAACGCGGCCATGATTGCGTTGGCAGGTTCTTTTAAGTACGAAAACGGAAACTATGGGCAACTCGATAGCCATGCCCAGTCAAGAATGCCTTTATAATGCAACAATTCTACCATCCTGATTTACATCCCGAATGTGACTTTGCGCCATTCGATAGAGAAGAAAGCAAACATATCATCAAAGTGTTACGTAAAAAACATCATGATCAAATTGCATTGACAGATGGCAATGGGAAACAATATCAAGGTCTGCTAGAAGTCATAGACTCCAAATCGTGTGGGGTGCGGATTTCAAAAGTAACACATGTTCCTGCTGACAATTACCAACTCCACATTGCCATTGCTCCCACCAAAAATATGGACAGACTGGAATGGTTTGTCGAAAAAGCTACCGAAATCGGCATACACAAAATCACTCCCATCTTGTGTCAGCAAAGCGAGAGAAAAACAGTAAAAACAGAGCGTCTACAAAAAATTGCTGTTTCGGCAATGAAGCAGTCCATGGGGGCTTATTTACCCAAAATAAATCCCTTGACAGATTACAAAAAAACCTTGGACTCCATAAAGGGTTTTTGCGCTATCGCCCATTGCCACAAAATGCCCAAAACACTCTTACACCAAGTATCAACCCTAGAAAATGAGATTCATGTTTTTATAGGCCCCGAAGGTGATTTTACTGAAGAAGAAGTCTCTTATGCCCAAGCAAAATCTGTGATACCTGTAAGCTTAGGCCACAAACGTTTACGAACCGAAACGGCTGCTCTTGTGACTTGTCAGACCATAGCTCTTTTGCATGCATAAATAAACTATATTTAGGGTATGAATTCAAAAGCAATAACGAAAGGAATTGTACAAGCTTTTCTGATTATAGTTTTATTGGTTGCTGGTTACAATATTTTGGTCGCTATTGAGTCCATAATCATATATGTATTAGTCGCTGCCGTGGTTTCTTTGATAGGCAGACCCATTACACTTTTTTTAAAACGCATCAAGTTTGGAAATACTTTGGCTACCATCACCACCATTGCCATACTTCTGTCTGTTTTTTTAGGGATTATATCGCTTCTTATTCCGGTTTTGGTAGAACAAGCCAAAAACCTTTCCTTACTAAATGTGCAAGCTCTTGAATCTACAGCTACTTCTCTTATTAGAGAGGTTGAAATGTATTTAGGTCGCTATGACATCAGCATGTTGGAATGGATTAACAAAGCCGTTGACACGTTTGATTTCAGCATACTTCCAGAAACTTTTAATGGCATCGTCCGAACTTTGGGAAGCTGGACAATTGGGCTTTTTTCAGTACTCTTTATTGCTTTTTTCTTTTTGAAAGACAGCAAGTTATTAGAGCAGATTGTTCTTGTGTTTGTTCATGACAAGCAAATACAAAGAGTCGAAAAGTCTATGGAACGCATCAAAGGATTGTTGTCTAGGTATTTTATCGGACTTCTTTTTCAAATTAGTATTTTGTTTGTGTTTTACACCTTGATGCTACTTATTTTTGGGATTCCCAATGCAGTCACGATTGCTTTTATTTGTGCATTACTCAACCTGATCCCCTATTTAGGTCCTTTCATAGGGGGGCTTTTGATGATTTTCCTGACCATGACAAGCAACCTTGGCGCAGACTTTGCACAAGAAATTTTACCTAATACCATTTATGTATTTATTGGTTTTTTTGCCGGGCAGATGATTGATAATTTCTTTAGCCAACCCGTGATTTTCTCGAATAGTGTACAATCGCATCCTTTAGAAATATTCATAGTCATCATCGTTGGCGGGTTGTTGGGAGGGCCTATTGGAATGATAGTAGCGGTTCCTTTCTACACAGCACTCAAAGTGATTTTCAAAGAATTTTATGCCGACAACAAAATTGTAAAAGCACTCACCAAAAACATATAATTTATGATACTGACCAACACAGAATTTGTAGCCAACAAAACCATTGCGGAAACCTTGGGTGTTGCAAGAGGAAGTACCGTACGTAGCCGCAACATAGGGCGTGATATTTTCGCCAGTCTGAAAAACATTGTAGGAGGTGAAATTGAAGAATACACCAAACTACAGGCTGATGCTCGTGAACAGGCATTGCAGCGCATGATTGCAGATGCCCGAAAAATGGGCGCAGATGCTGTAATAAACATTCGATTTACCACCTCTGTAGTAGCACAGGGTGCCTCTGAAATGTTGGCCTATGGTACTGCTGTAAAATTAAGCTGATGATTTGGGTTATAGTTGGCATAGCACTGATAGTCTTGGGTATTATAAAATACAAACAGCGTCAAAAAGA
>JBMYLY010000035.1:0-15382 GCA_049596815.1 Flavobacteriaceae bacterium
GCCTTCAAAGAGATGGGAAAAAGACCCTAAAAAAAAAACAATAAAACCTACAAAAAGATAGCCGATCATTTGGGCTTTATCCCTGTGGTAATCATCTCTCCAACAGATAGAGACCTGATTGCTGAAGGCAGTAGCACCCGACGAAAATTTCTGGACAGCATCATTGGTCAAACCCACAAATCCTATGTGCATCAGCTTGTTCAATATCAGCGCACCTTAAGCCAACGCAATGCCTTGCTAAAGCAATTTAAAATGCAAGGAAATTTTGATCGAGAGACTTTGTCGGTCTACAACGACCAATTGGTAAGCTTTGGAAAACCTATTTATCAAAAACGAAAAGCTTTTGTCGAAGAATTCTTACCCTATTTTTTTAAAAGATATGCAGGTATTAGCGGAAGTCAAGAAAAGGTAAACTTAGTATATGAAAGTCAACTTCAAGACGATGATTTTAAAGAGCTTTTAGAAGAATCTTTGGAGCGCGATCGCATCCTACAACACACATCCGTAGGCCCTCACAAAGACGATTTGCAATTTCAAATTGATGGCTACCCCATCAAAAAATACGGCAGTCAAGGACAGCAAAAGACCTTTTTGATAGCCCTTAAATTAGCCCAATACGACATGATGCAACACCAAACCCAACTCCCTCCTATTTTGTTGCTTGATGATATTTTTGACAAACTCGATGATCAGCGCGTGGCGCACATTGTAGATTTGGTACACGATGAATCATTCGGTCAACTGTTTTTATCTGACACTCACAAAGAGAGAACAGAAGAAATCATCAAAAAAACAGGCCAGTCATACAGCATATTCACTCTAAACAAAACAGATGAGTAAGCGCGCTTTTGAACCCAAAGAAATAAAGTCAGTTCTTGGAGAAATCATCAAAAAGAACGCGCTGGAAAACGGACTGGATGCGGCTCGAATCCAAGACATTTGGTCTCAATCTATGGGGCAAAATATTCAGGCCTACACCAAGGAGGTTCGGCTGGAAAATGACACTTTGGTTGTAAAACTAAATTCCTCGGTACTCAGAGAAGAAATGCTTTACGGCAAAGACAAAATCATCCAACTCATCAATGAGTCTTTACAAAAAGAGGTCGTAAAGGATATTCGGTTTCTTTAAAGAAGTTCCTTGTCAGCAAAATGGAATGCAATTTCTGTAGCAGCATTTTCATCACTGTCAGAACCATGTACCGCATTTTGCCCCATAGAACGTGCAAACAATTTTCTTAAGGTTCCCTCAGCGGCTTCCTCTGGATTGGTAGCCCCGATGAGGGTTCTAAAATCGGCTACTGCATTGTCTTTTTCCAAAACTGCAGCTACTATGGGCCCGCTGGTCATAAAATCCACCAATTCCCCAAAGAAAGGACGCGCTGCGTGGACCGCATAAAAAGCCTGGGCTTCGACTTTAGAGAGACGTGTCATTTTTAGTGCTTTAATACCAAACCCCGCAGTGGTGATTTTATCGAGTATTGCGCCGATATGACCGTCAGAAACGGCGTCGGGCTTTATCATGGTAAAAGTTAGATTCGTTGCCATTCTTTTTTTTGCAAACCTAACAATTTTAGGCAGTTTGCAAAGTATAAGTTCATAAATCATCTTTAGTTTGTAGTTTTGGCATATGATAAGGTTGGTATTGGTAGGCACTGGAAATGTTTCAATAGCCATCGCAAAAGCGGTTCGAAAAAACAGCAAAATCCGACTTGTGGGGGTGATTGGCAAAAAGAATAAATTAAATGCTGATTATCCGATCAAAACCTCTTATACTAATGACCCAACCAAGCTACCTTACTGCGATTTGATATTGATAGCCGTGCAAGACCAAGTGATTGAGGATATAAGCAATCAACTGCTGTCTCAACAGGCTGTGGTAGCCCATACTTCAGGTGCCAGCAGCATAGACCTATTGTCTGCTCACAAACATCGCGGTGTTTTATACCCCATCCAAACATTTTCTGAAAAAAGCCGTTTGGATTGGAAAAGCATCCCCTTTTGTTGGGAAGCCAGCACTTCCAAAGCACAACAGATACTGCAAGAATTTGCAACATCAATGGGGGTCAAAACCATAGTGCCTCTTGACCAACAAAAGAGAACCGTTTTGCACCTGGGTGCAGTTTTGGTCAACAACTTCTCGAACAGCCTTTATGAAAGTGCTTATCAGTTGTTTGCAAAACACCAATTGGATTTTGAGCTTTTAAAACCTTTAATTTTAGAGACGGCCCACAAGATTACAGAACAAACGCCGGCAGAAAGCCAAACCGGTCCTGCTCGGAGGGGAGATAAAAAAACGATAGAAAAACATATGTCCCAAATTGAGGACACCGCATTATTAGAACTCTATAAAACTTTCACCAACCAATTATTAACCACATACAATCATGAAAAACTTTAAAGCATCGCTTGGGAAAATTCAAAATTTTGTGTTTGACGTAGATGGCGTCTTTACCGACGGGAGCATCCTTATCCACGAGGATGGATCCATGTTACGAACCATGAACACCAAAGACGGCTATGCGGTAAAAGCGGCACTACATGCGGGTTTTCGTGTGTGTATAATTTCTGGAGGGACCAATCCTGCGGTACAAAAGAGATTGAATGACTTGGGTGTCCAAGATGTGTTTTTGGGTATTCATGACAAAGAAACAATCCTAAAAGAGTATCTTAAAAAAAACCAACTACTGGCCGAAGAAACCCTGTTTATGGGCGACGATATTCCTGATATTCCTGCCATGAGGATGGTCTATTTGGCCACCTGTCCCAATGACGCCGTACCTGAAGTAAGGGCTGTCTCTGATTATATCTCCCACAAAGACGGGGGCGCGGGTTGTGTACGTGATGTCATCGAACAAGTGCTCAAAATACATGGCAAATGGGGTGGCTTTTTTGAGGCGCGAAACGATAGAAAATGATTGACTTTTCCGCTGTCAACATCATACTAGGCTCAGGATCACCAAGAAGAAAACATCTGATGGAGATTATGGAAATTCCACATCAGCTTGTTGTAAAACCAATACAGGAAAATTTTGACCCTAACCTAAAAGGTGCCGCCATCACCGATTATTTGGCACAATGCAAGGGTGCTGTTTTTCAAAAAGATTTAGGTATTAAAGATGTGGTGCTCACTGCCGACACGATTGTTTGGTTTAAAGAAAGTGCCTTGGGCAAACCTACTGATGAAACACATGCCATCGAAATGCTCAAAACCCTCTCTGGGCAAACACATCAAGTATTTACCTCTGTCTGTTTCACAACCGCCCAACACCAACACAGCATACATGAAAAGACAGATGTCACCTTTGCCAAATTGACCGATACTTTTATCAAAAGCTATGTGCAACAAGAGCAACCCCTGGACAAAGCAGGCGCGTATGGCATTCAAGACCGTTTCGGAGCAGTGGCTGTTTCTCACATCTGTGGCTCCTATACCAATGTCGTAGGCCTTCCTTGTGCGCAAACCTACCAAGGACTAGAATATGTTATAAAAACGTATTTTTAGTAAAAATTTGTCCCATGAAACATTTCCTTTTAGCAAGCCTGACCATCGCTGTTTTGGCCTGTGCGCCACCAGCTAGCACCCAACAAAACAAAAGAGTGCTAAACCCTAATTTTTCTTCCTACTGGTATGCAGGTGAGGCAGAAATCACCGCATTCACACTCGAACAAAGTCGATATGGTGCACCCCGAGAAGGAGATGCCGTATTGATTTATGTGACCGAAGATTTTTACCCTGACACTCAGGTCAAAGCCGAAAGAAGAACAAAGGAAACAATTTCTGTACTCAAACTCAACGCCACCAAACGTTTTAATACCGGTATTTATCCCTACACCATTTTGCAATCTACTTTTTCGCCTGTACACACCCAATCCCATGCCTTAAAGACCTCCGCTTCGATTCAAGAGTGGTGTGGGCACGTCTATGCTCAAATCAACAACAGAGCGTACTATGAATATACTTCACACTCGTATTTTGAAGGGGAAGCTGACCAAAATTTACGCTTGCCCAAAGTGCATATGGAAAATGATTTTTGGAACCTCGCCAGGCTCAATCCGCAAGAACTCCCCACGGGAGAATTTCAGGCCATCCCCTCACTAGAAGCCATCAGGTTGTTGCATTTGGACAAACAAGTCTATGAAGCCAACGCCAATTTAGAAGAAAAAGATGGATTGTATCATTACACCCTTGAGTACCCTGAAATCAACAGATCACTTACCATTCGGTTTGAACAAGCATTTCCCCACGCCATTCAAGGTTGGGAAGAGAACCTCATCCGACAAAACCGTGTATTAACCACCAAGGCGCACAGCCCCCGACAGATACGTCTGGATTATTGGAATAAAAATCGAAATACAGACCTACACTACAGAGATTCGCTAAAACTTCGTTAGCGCATGCCCCACTCCTCTAATTGAGCTTGGTTGATACGCACATAATTTTGGTTGCCAGCTTTTTGGGCCAACTCCAAAGAGGTTTGAGCTGCTGCCACAGCGGCTTCTTTTTCACCCGATTTGTAGTGTATCAATGATTTTTGACGATGATACCAAAAAGCATCTGACCGCATTTGCACCGCTTTTTCAATCCACTGCTTGGCTTTTTTGAGGTCTAAATCATGATTCAAATGATAGACGGCAGCTGTATAATAGTCTCCTGCTTTGGGAGCGCCTGCCATCACTCGTTGGATTTCCGCTTGCATTTTTTCATCAGTGGGGACGGAAAACGGCACACGTACCTTGGTGTTTTCCCAAGATAGGGTCAAATCGGCACCAGTCAGGGTCACGTTTTCAAAACCAATCGTAAAAGATTCTACAAAGTCATGGGTTTCGGAGGGCGCAGTTAAACTGAAAGCTACCTTATCGTCGTCCCAATTGCGGGGCATCCCCCAGTTGGACGCATCCGAATAAAAAATAATTTCCCATTGGTTTGTATCGGGTTGGGTATAAAGCGCGTAGGTGCCCGCAGCTAGGGTTTCGTTTCCCAAATCTACAGGATCCGAAAAAGTGATGGTCGTGTTTTCATTGGCACCGGTACGCCAGCGTTTGCCATAGGGAATCAACCCACCAAATACCTCACGGTCACGAACCGCAGGGCGGTTATACTTGACAGTCACTTCGCTCAAACCTATGGTTTGTTTGACCTCTGACAAAGGACTCACTCTTGGAGATTGTAGTTGCGCATGGATTTGTACAGCAAAAATTGCCATGATTAAGGTGGGTATTGTTTTCATAATGGATGTAAAATTTTGGTTAAATTAAACATTGATTGTGTGAATAAGTGTTAATCAAAACCTAATTTTGAAAATTATGAAGATTACAAAATCTGCACTCTACGGAGAACTATTGGGAACATACGCCATGGTATTTTGTGGCACAGCCGCCATGGCGGTTAACGAAATCAATGGCGGTATCACCCATGTGGGCGTGGCCATCACTTGGGGACTCATCGTTATGGCGATGATTTACGCCTTTGGCGAGCTGTCGGGTGCGCACTTTAACCCGGCCGTTACAGTGGGTTTTGCAATGTCGGGCCGTTTTGCTTGGAAAAATGTACCTGCATATGTTCTCATCCAAGTCATAGGCGCCCTATTGGCCAGCCTGACGGTGCGCTACCTACTTCCTGAAAGCGACTTTATAGGTGCCACCATCCCTACTATTGATGCGACCCGCGCTTTCGTACTAGAATTTTTGCTTACGTTTATATTGATGGTGGTCATCATCCATATTTCAACAGGAAGCAAAGAAATTGGGCCCGTTGCTGGTCTGGCCGTTGGCGGTGTGATTCTGTTGGAAGCCATGTTTGCAGGACCTCTGACCCACGCTTCCATGAACCCCGCGCGTTCTTTAGGCCCGGCATTGGTTTCAGGTCATACCCAACCCCTGTGGATTTACCTCACAGCACCATTCCTGGGCGCATCACTCGCTGTCATGCTTGCCAAGCGTATTTAATTTTGTTTAATCTTTTTTATTTTATCTTAAACATTATTGATACCTTTGTGGAAAAGGCATTTCATGTATCAATACAAAAGTGAACAAAACCTACCCATAGATATGGAGGCGGCTTGGGATTTTTTATCCGATCCAAAAAACCTCAAGACCATCACCCCCGATTATATGGGCTTTGACATCATCTCCGGTGCCGATCGCAAGATGTTTTCTGGTCAGATTATTCAGTACATACTCACTCCCATACTCGGGATTCCATTTCGTTGGGTTACTGAAATCACACATGTGGACCAAGGGCGGTATTTTGTGGACGAACAGCGTTTTGGACCTTATACCTTTTGGCATCACAAGCATTTTATAGAACCCATTGAAGAGGGCGTAAAAATGACAGACATTGTTGATTACAAACTGCCACTGGGCCCATTGGGAAAATTGGCGCATTGGCTATTTGTGTCCAAAAAGGTGAAAGAAATATTTAGCTACAGAACCCAAAAATTAAATGAATTGTTTGGGGTTTACACTACAAAATCATGAAAAAGAACATTATAATCATTGGAGGTTCTTCCGGGATTGGACTGGAAACCGTCAAACATTTACACACAAACGCGAATGTATTTGTGGCATCGAGATCCTCCGAAGGTTTGGCAGGGCTTCAAGTCACACACATCCCTTTTGATGTGACTACTGATACCCTTGATACCACCCTATTACCAGAAGAAATTTCAGGATTGGTATATTGTCCTGGCAGCATCAATCTGCGTCCGTTTAAAGGATTAAAGCCAGAGGCATTTGAAGAGGACTTTCAAATCAATGTGATGGGACTGGTGCGAACCCTACATGCTGTAATGCCCAAATTCACTGCGGGTTCTAGCGTCGTATTGTACAGCACGGTTGCTGTCAAAATGGGCATGCCATTTCATGCAAGCGTGGCCACCGCCAAAGGAGCATTGGAAGGTCTCGGCAAGTCATTGGCTGCAGAGTGGGCGCCCAAAATTCGAGTCAATATTATTGCGCCCTCCATCACAGACACCCCTCTGGCCAACCGTTTTCTCAACAACGAGGCCAAAGTTGAAAAATCTGCACAGCGCCACCCCCTAAAAAGGATTGGAAGCGCCCAAGACATTGCAGAACTGACCTTGTTTTTACTCAGTGAAAAAAGCAGTTGGATGACCGGACAAGTCATCGGGATTGACGGAGGAATATCGGCTTTAAACACCCATTAAAAGTGAAACCCATAGCCGTTTTTTGGTTCCGTAGAGATTTGCGTTTAGACGACAATGCAGGTTTGTACGCTGCCCTAAACTCGGGATTAGAGATATTGCCGATTTTTATCTTTGACACACATATTCTTGACAAACTCCCCACAAATGACGCGCGCGTAGGCTTTATCCATAGCCAAATAAGTGGCATGAATGCGCATCTGAACCCCATGGGTAAAAAAATCCATGTACTGCATGGAGATCCTCTACAAGAGATTGAAAAACTTACGGGGCAATACAACATAGCACAACTACACACCAGTCGCGATTACGAGCCTTACGGGATTGCAAGAGACAAAAGCGTTCAGCAGTTGCTATCCTCCAAGAACATTGATTTTGTCACACACAAAGACCATGTGATCTTTGAAAAAGACGAAGTAGTAAAAGCTGACGGAACGCCCTATAAAGTCTACACGCCTTACTCAAACACTTGGCGCAAGCTGTTTGAACAACAACCCTTAGCGCATTTTCCAAGCGAGACTCTTTTATCAAATCTTGTTGATTCTGACAAAACACAAAACCCATCGCTAGACGACATAGGATTTGAGAACAATCCACAGTCCATCCCCTCTTACAGACTCAATAACGAGCTGATAGATAGCTATGAGCAACATAGAGATTACCCAGCCATTGAAGGCACCTCAAAAATTGGCGTACATCTTCGGTTTGGCAGCATCAGTGTGCGAAAAGCGGTTCGGTCGGCTTTGACATCTGACAATCCTACTTTTTTAAAAGAACTGATTTGGAGGGAGTTTTTTATGCAAATTCTATGGCATTATCCACACACACAAACCCAAAGTTTTAAACCCCAATACGATCGCATTCCATGGCGCAACGACCCTGCAGAGTTTAAACAGTGGTGTGCTGGCAACACAGGGTTTCCTCTTGTTGATGCGGGGATGCGCGAACTGAATCAGACTGGTTTTATGCACAACCGAGTACGTATGTTGGTAGGAAGTTTTTTGTGCAAACACTTACTCATCGACTGGCGATGGGGAGAAGCCTATTTTGCTGAAAAATTACTGGACTATGAAGCGGCCAGCAACATTGGCAACTGGCAGTGGGTTGCGGGCTGTGGTGTAGATGCAGCTCCTTATTTCAGGATATTTAACCCCACCTCTCAAATCAAAAAATTTGACAAAGACCACAGCTATATAAAAAAATGGGTACCTGAGTACAGCTCATTGAGCTACACCAAACCCATGGTCGATCACCCTGCCGCACGTCAGCGATGTTTGGAGGTTTACAAATCAGCCATCAGCTGATGCGTGGGGTCAAAAAGACACATTTGCCCACCAAAATATGTTTGGTGTGCCAACGCCCGTTTCGTTGGAGAAAAAAATGGGAAAAAGATTGGAATGAAGTTCGTTATTGTAGTAAAAAATGCAAAAGCCTAAAAAAACAGCCTTAGTTTGGTTTCGCAACAACCTGCGAATCACAGACAATGCCGCTTTGACAACAGCCATAAACAACCATAAAAAAGTGGTCGCTTACGTGGGGGTTCCCTTGTCAATGTTTGACTTACATCCGCTGGGGTTTAAAAAAACTGAACGCTACAGAGCCAAATTCTTACTTGAATCTATTGCCGATCTAAAACATGCCCTACAAAAGCTAAACATTAGCTTACTCATAGACACAAAAGGACCATCAGAATTGTCTGACATATGTAGGGATCTCAATGTGAGTGATATGTATATACAACACGAGTGGACACGCGACGAAAAAGAAGAGGAAGCCCATTTGCCTCAATCTGTCACAACCCATCGTTTTTATGACCAGTTTTTGTTTCATCCCGATGATATTCCCATGTCTGTGAACAGCCTACCCGAAATATTTACGGTATTCAGAAAGGCATGTGAAAAACAGACATCCGTACGGCCATGTGCGGCTACTCCCGATGCATTGCCCGTTGAAAATCTTTTAAAAAATGTAACCGCGCTACCTACGATGGAAACTTTGGGTTTTTCCGACTTTGATTTAGACACCAATACGGCGTTTCCTTTCGAGGGAGGTGCTGTGGCTGCCAACCAGCGATTGGAACACTATTTTTGGAAAACCAAGCGTCTTTCGTACTATAAGAAAACCCGCAACGGACTGATTGGGACTGATTACAGTTCCAAATTCTCTCCCTGGCTGGCCAATGGATCTCTGTCTGCCAAAGCCATTTATTGGGCAGTAAAAGATTATGAGAGAGAGGTCGAAAAAAACCAATCGACCTATTGGCTGATTTTTGAGCTGATTTGGAGAGACTATTTCAAGTTTCTATCTCTGAAGCACCAAAATCGGTTCTTTTTGATTGGTGGTATCAAAGAAAAATCCTATTCATGGAATAGAGATAAAGAAGATTTCACCTCTTGGATAGAAGGCACAACATCGGAACCTTTTGTCAACGCCAATATGATAGAGCTAAAAAAAACAGGTTTTATGAGCAACCGTGGCCGTCAGAATGTAGCGAGCTATCTGACCAAACAGATGCAAATCGATTGGCGTTGGGGCGCCCAATATTTCGAGGCCATGCTTATCGACTATGACGTACATAGCAATTATGGGAATTGGATGTACAATTCCGGTGTGGGGAACGACCCAAGAGATCGGGTATTCAACGTGCGTTTCCAAGCCGAACGCTATGACCCCCAGAACAAATACCAACAATTGTGGCTGCAAAACACCCTGTTCTGATGGAAGTAAGACTCATTCTTGGCGATCAATTAAACCCTGACCATAGCTGGTTTGCACAAGCAGACCCAAAGGTGTGTTATGTGTTGTATGAAATGCGTCAAGAGACCGACTATGTGTGTCACCACATTCAAAAAGTGGTGGCTTTCTTTGGTGCCATGCGTCGTTTTGCCAAACACTTGGTGTCGCGGGGTCATATGGTGCTCTACTACACCCTGGACGATGCAGAAAACGAACATCAACTCGACAAAAATCTTCTCAAAACCTTCAAGCTATTGAAGGCCACCTCTTTTGCCTATTTGTATCCCGACGAATACCGTCTAGACCAACAGTTACAAGCGTTTTGCAAGGATGTCTGCCTTCCAACAAAAGCATATGACACCGAGCATTTTTTGACCACACGCGATGAGTTGGCGCATTTTTTTAAGGGTAAAAAATCCTTGATCATGGAGTTTTTCTATCGCTACATGCGAAAAAAACACCACATTCTGATGCATGGAGACCAACCCGAGGGAGGGGCTTGGAACTTTGACAAATACAACCGTAACAAATGGAAAGGCGCACACGCCGTGCCTCCACCCTACCAGGCAAAAGCCTCGGAAATAGAGACACTCCATGAGCTTATCGCAAATTCAGAAATAAAAACCTTGGGCACTTTCGACAAAGATCATTTCCTATACCCTTTGAACCGAGAAGAAGCTGAGGCACAACTCCGTTATTTTTGTGATCATTTGTTGGTTCATTTTGGTACTTACCAAGATGCCATGCACACAGACGAAATCAATCTGTTTCATGCGCGGATTTCATTTGCGCTCAATGTAAAACTGCTACATCCACTCGATGTGATTGAACAAGTCATTGGGAGCTATCGAGAAAACAAAGAAGAGATTGACTTGGCGCAAGTTGAGGGATTTGTACGCCAAATATTGGGATGGCGTGAGTACATGCGTGGACTGTACTGGAAAGAAATGCCAACATACAAATCCATGAATGCCTTGGAAAACCACAACCCGCTTCCTGATTTTTATTGGACAGGGAAAACAAAAATGAATTGTTTGGCCAACAGCATCAAAAACAGTCTGGACAACGCCTATGCGCACCACATCCAAAGACTGATGATTACAGGCAATTTTGCTCTGTTGGCACAATGCGATCCCGACGAAGTGGACAAGTGGTATTTGGGAATCTATGCCGATGCAATCGAATGGGTGCAACTGCCCAACACGCGCGGTATGAGTCAGTATGCCGATGGGGGCATTGTGGCGACCAAACCCTATGTCTCATCGGGCTCCTATGTCAACAAAATGAGCAACTACTGCCAGTCATGCGTCTACAACCAAAAGAAAAGAGTGGGGGAAGATGCGTGCCCTTTTAACAGCTTGTATTGGAATTTTTTGGATGACAAACGCGAACTGCTCAAGTCAAACAACCGTATGGGAATGATGTTCAACCTACTTAAAAAAATACCACCCCCTGAGCTTGCCGCTATCAAAGAACGCGCCTATGAGATTTTAGACAACCCCGATGCGTTCTAAACCGAGCATAAATATTTTTTGGTTTAAAAGGGATTTAAGATTGATAGACAACCCGCCTCTACAGGCTGCTATCGATGCCAAAGAACCCACCCTGCTACTCTATGTGTTTGAACCGCTGTTGTTGAATGACAGGCACTACAGTAACAGGGACTGGAATTTTGTCAAACAAAGCCTTGAACATCTAAACAAATGTCTAGAAAAACACGAGACTAAAATCCACTTGGTTCAAGGTGATTTTGTTGAAATCTTGGAAAGTATCACAGAGCAGTTTGATGTCAAGTCCTTGTACTCACATATGGAAACGGGATTGTCTGTCACCTACACACGTGATACAAATGTGATGACTTTCTGTAAAAAAAATAAAATCGCATGGCTCGAATACACCCAAAATGGGGTATTTAGAGGACTAAAAAACAGAAAAGGATGGCGGCAAGATTGGGTAAATTACATGAGGCAAACCATATTACCGCTGAAAGCATCAAAACAACAATTTGCCAACGCCCCTTTGCTTACAAGTACAGAAAAAAGCCATGATTTTACCTCTCAAACCCTAGCGGGGATTCAAAAAGGAGGCACCAATTATGGGATAGCGTATCTCAATAGTTTTTTAGAAAACAGACATAAAAACTACCAAAATCAAATATCAAAACCCATGGGGTCTAGAGAAAGTTGTAGCAGGCTATCACCCTACCTGTCATGGGGCAACCTTTCTGTTCGGTATGTATGGCAAGCAGCAGAAAAAGCCAAGGCACACGGAAAATCAAGGTTTCAACTCAATGCTTTTACATCGAGACTGCGATGGCAAGCACATTTTATTCAAAAATTTGAAATGGAAAGTCGCATGGAGTTTGAAAGTGTCAACAAGGGGTATAAGACACTGGAAAAAACAGAAAACAAACTATTTGTAGATGCTTGGAAAAACGGCGTGACCGGATTCCCTTTGGTTGATGCTTCCATGAGGTGCCTGATCGAAACCGGATATATAAATTTCAGAATGCGTGCCATGTTGGTGTCATTTTTAACACATCATTTGTGGCAGCCCTGGCAGGCTGGAGCCGCCTATTTAGGACGTTTGTTTTTGGATTTTGAACCTGGAATCCATTATCCTCAATTCCAGATGCAAGCCGGAGAAACAGGCATCAATATGCTACGCATATACAATCCGGTAAAAAACAGCATAGAACATGATCCCGAAGGTGTATTTGTCAAAAAATGGGTGCCTGAATTGAGTAATCTACCTGCAGAATTGGTACACGAACCTTGGACACTCACTACGATTGAGCAACAATTATACAATATCGAGATTGGTAAAAACTACCCTGCTCCGATTGTTGACATCCGATTAACTTTTAAACATGCGTCTGAAAGGCTTTGGGGATTTAGAAAGAATCGTTTGGTCCGAAATGAATCGGCCAGAATATTAGCCAAGCACACGATGCCTAACAGAGACAATTTTGATTGATATGAAAAAAAACACATTGACACCCGTAGAGATAGACAGAATTATCGAGATGGCTTGGGAAGACCGTACCCCTTTTGATGCCATTGAGTTTCAGTTTGGAGTTTCAGAACAACAGGTAATTACACTGATGCGAAACCAACTAAAACCTAGCAGCTTCCGATTGTGGCGTGCGCGCGTACAAGGGCGGGCTACCAAGCACAGCAAAAAAAGAAGTGATGACGTGCAAAGGTTTAAGTGTAGCAGACAAAAATCGATCAGCAACAACAAAGTCTCCAAAAGATAGTTTTTGTACCTTGTAGAAAAATCCCCATGTCTAATAAAACCCAACCCACCAACACATTGGTAACATCCGTTTTGAAAATTATCACTGATGACTCTAGGCGCAGGGATTGCCAACGATTGACACAACTGTTTAGAGAAACCCTAGATGAAAAACCTGTGGTATGGGGTGATCATATCATCGGCTATGGCAGTTATGATTATAAATATAAAAGTGGCCGTAAAGGCACTTGGTTTTTGTCGGGTTTTGCTCCTCGCAAACAAGCCATAACACTCTATCTGATGTGTGATTTAGAACACGAATTATTACCCTTTGAAAACTTGGGCACTTACAAGAAGGGCAAGGGCTGTTTGTATATCAAAAAACTAGAGGATATAAATTTGGATAAGCTCAAAAATCTTATCAAAACCGCCGCAGAACTGACTAAAAAAATGTGGTCTATTGACGGGTGATTTTCGCTCCCAAAGCACGCAATCGGTTGTCTATCTGCTCGTAGCCACGGTCGATTTGTTCAATGTTGTGAATGGTGCTGGTTCCTTTGGCAGAGAGTGCAGCAATAAGCAGTGAAATACCAGCTCTGATATCAGGCGAGGTCATGGTAGTGGCTTTTAGAGAGGACTTAAAATCATGACCTATCACCGTGGCTCTGTGGGGATCACAAAGAATGATTTTTGCACCCATATCAATGAGTTTGTCTACAAAAAACAGGCGGCTTTCAAACATTTTTTGATGAATCAGCACACTGCCTTTGGCTTGGGTGGCAACCACTAAAACTATACTTAACAAATCAGGTGTAAATCCGGGCCATGGTGCATCGGCAACTGTGAGTATAGAACCATCAATGTAGTCCTGTACTTCGTATCCGTTTTTGTGGGCAGGGATATACATATCATCACCACGTCGTTCGACTTGAATGCCTAGTTTTCGAAATACTGCCGGAATCTGACCCAAATATTCCCAAGCCACCCCTGTGATAGTGAGTTCACTTTTGGTCAATGCGGCCAAGCCCATCCAACTGCCAATTTCTATCATGTCAGGTAGGATACGGTGTTGGGTACCCGAAAGACTTTCTACTCCTTCAATCGTGAGCATATTGGAACCAATCCCCGAAATGCGGGCACCCATGCGGTTGAGCATATTACACAACTGTTGCAAATAGGGTTCACAAGCGGCATTGTATAGGGTGGTTGTCCCTTCTGCAAGGGCAGCCGCCATAACGATGTTTGCGGTGCCAGTCACTGAAGCCTCATCCATTAAAATATAAGCACCTTTAAGGCGTTTGTCAGAAGTAACTCCGTAAAAATGAGCCTCGCGGTCGTATTGAAACTGTGCGCCTAGTTTTACCATTCCTTCAAAGTGGGTATCGACCCGCCTGCGTCCGATCTTGTCTCCTCCTGGCTTGGGTATAAATCCTTTCCCAAAACGCGCCAAAAGTGGCCCCACGAGCATGATGGAACCTCGAATGCCACGACCGGCTGTTTTAAAGGCATCAGAAGTGAGGTAATCCAAATCGACAGCATCTGCCTGAAAAACGTATCTGTTGGCAGAACGTTTCTCAATTTTTACGCCTAACTGGGAAAGTATATCAATCAGTTTGTTGATATCAACAATGTCAGGCACATTAGAAATTTCAACGGGGTCAGAAGTGAGAAGCACAGCACACAAAATCTGTAAGGCCTCATTTTTGGCACCTTGAGGTTGTATAAAACCTGATAAAGCATGCCCTCCCTCAACTACAAATGTTCCCATAATTATTTGCGGCGTTTAGAGCGGTATTTTTTGTTTTTATGTGTTTGAGGCTTTTGTCGCCCAAATCTTTTGTTGCTCAAACGAATGAGTTCGTCGGATTCGGTCAGTGTTTCATTGGCGTTTCGAAGGTCAATTTGTCCGTCAGAGAGTTCAAACAAGTGATCGAAAATCACCTTGTCTTCAACCGTGTCCTTGTTCCAGTTGAGAAATGATTTTTTCATGTGGTTTGCAATCACAAAAAACAAAGCCTCTTTTTCTTCACCTTCCTCAAACTTTAAGGCCGCTTCAATCATGGTTTTGATGTTGTTACCATAAAAACGGTATTTAGGAAAGTTTTGTGGGTAGGACAATGGTTCGGGGCGTGCGGAGAGCACTTCTTTTAATGGTGTAGGATAGGGAGAATCCACGTCGAGTTCAAAATCAAGACATACGTGATGTCAATTGGGGTTACGACGGATTTTATCCTCAATACCCCTTC
>JBMYLY010000036.1:0-14964 GCA_049596815.1 Flavobacteriaceae bacterium
ACTCAAAAGCATTCGTTCCGATACGGGGATTTGGTTTTTGGAGCCCAGACAAGACGACTACAGCTTAAGTCGTGTTAAAAAACTGCTCAAGCAAAAGGTAAAAACAACAAAAGAACAGCTCAAAAGCGTTGAAACCTATATAGCATGTCAGGCCTGTAAAAGGAATTTTATCTTAAACTATTTTGGAGAAAAGACTCGTGACGATTGTGGGCAATGCAGTTTTTGTGAAAAACCCGTCGGGCAAAATAGAATAAGTCAAGATATTTTGGGATTTTTACAGCACGAACCAGCAACGGCAACAGCACTTGCCCAACAGTGCAACACGGACACAAACAAACTCAATGCGGCACTGATGAGGCTATTGGATGAAGAAAAAATCATACACCACAACAACAAATACAGTTTAAAGAAGTGAAATCACTACGCATCGCATATATGGGCACACCCCACTTTGCCATAGGCCCTTTGGAGGCCTTGACAAAATCAAAGCATGAGGTTGTGGTGGTGGTCACGGCTCCTGACAGAAAAGCGGGTCGGGGAAAAAAATTACAAGCATCGCCCGTAAAAGCTTTTAGTGAAACACACGGATTGCCCGTACTCCAACCCACCAACCTAAAAGACACCGATTTTGTTGCGCAGCTAGAAGCATTTCAACCCGATTTGATAGTAGTGGTTGCTTTCCGTATGCTGCCTGAGGTGGTGTGGGCCTTGCCACCATTTGGCACTTTTAACCTTCATGCGTCTCTCCTACCCCAATACAGAGGGGCTGCACCCATTCACTGGGCGGTTATCAATGGAGAAAAAGAAACTGGTGTGACTACCTTTTTTATTGACCAACAAATAGACACTGGGGCAGTGATTGCGCAAAAAAAGACGGAGATACAAGCCCACGAAACCACAGGCTCACTCAGTGATAGATTGGCATCTCTTGGCAGTGATTTGGTGGTTGAAACTGTCGAGCTCATTGCGTCCGGCCAAGCCACACCCGTTCCTCAGGTTTTTTCAGACGATTTAAAACCTGCGCCTAAACTCTCCAGAGAAAACACACGTATCGACTGGTCCCAAAATGGCGAAGTGATTGAACGATGGGTAAGAGGGCTGTGCCCGACCCCTTCGGCTTGGACCCACTTATCTGCAAACGGACAGCATTTGACTTGTAAGATCCACGACGCGGTTTTTGAACCTAAAGTACATCAAGAAGCCTGCGGTAAAATTTCCGTTGAGAACAAACAAATCTTTGTCTATGTTGAGGGTGGCATACTCAATGTTCTCAACATACAATTGCCCAACAAAAAATCGCTCACTGCTAAAGAATTGCTCAACGGCTTTGTGTTTTCTGAGAACGCCCGCTTTTCATAGGTCAGAAGTACCAAAAAAACTGTATATTGTAGGGATGGAAAACCTCCTTTGTCCCGGCAAACTCTTGGCGGCCGACCCATCGATTATTGGAGATGTGTCATTTACGCGCGCCGTCATTCTATTGGTGGAATATGACAAGGGCGGAACCATCGGGTTTATTCTCAACAAACCCATATTGTACGACCTCAACACTTTTGTTCCAGAAATAAGCGTGGCTTTTCCCGTCTTTCAAGGAGGCCCTGTCGAACAAGACCGCCTGTATTTCATCCATAAAAGACCCGACCTAATTCCCAATGCCAAAAAAGTGAGTGGTGGGTTTTATTGGGGCGGAAGTTTTACAGCTGTAACTGCCAAAATAAATAGTGGGGAGCTAAAACCCAACGATATCAAATTTTTTCTAGGTTACACAGGATGGGGAACAGACCAACTCGAAGAAGAAATCTCCAACAAAACTTGGGTGGTTTTTGACCAAACCAACGACAAAGAACTCACTTGCAGTGCAGATGCTTCTTATTGGAAATCAAAAATGAAATCCTTGGGCGGGGACTACAAGCTATGGGCCAATGCCCCTAGCCATCCGCATTTGAATTAAATCTAGGCAATATGGGTGTTTAACAAATCCAATGCTTTTAGGGCTACTTGGTTTTGATAGGTTTTTCGGCGATAGCGCACCACGGGACTGATACCCACAATCGTGTTGGTTACCCACAACTCATCTGCACGTTGCAATTCAAAAGGTGTAATCGTGCGCTCCTCAACCTTTAGTGACAACTTGTCTGAAAGTCTCATTAGCTGTTTTCGCATAATCCCATCCAAACATCCAGAAGTTAGTGGTGGGGTGTGTAGGGTGTCACCGAAAAGAAGAAAAAGATTGCCATTGAGTGCTTCTGTAACCTCTTTGCGGTCATTGAGCAAAATACAGTTGTCTAACTCTTGACGTTGGGCAAACACACTGCCCAATACCTGCAAAGCTTTGTTGTTGGACTTTAGGTTGGACAACATACTCGGCTGTACATAATGGTCTTTGTACAAATCCACCACATATTCATTGGCAGGCTGCGGATAGGTTGCTTGCTCCAAGGGCGTAGATTGCATCAAAAAACTTACTTGATGGGTTGTAGGTGTATACCTTCCACCATCATTTCGAAATACCGTAAGGCGGATGCGCCATGCGGGTGCAGCAGTAGATTGTCCTTTGATGGTGCGTAAAAATTCTTTCTCAAAAAAATCAGGAGTGTATTCCAAAGGGATTTCCATGCCAAAAATGCGCATGGAAGCCATCATGCGAAAATAGTGGTCTTCCCAATAGAGAGCCTGTGTGGTTGTGTGTTTGAGCGTTTCAAAAACGGCATCTCCGTAAAGAAACCCACGATTGTTGGCTGTGAGGGCGGGTGGAGTTTCCGAAAGTAGTGTTCCGTTGAGGTTAATCATCGGGAGCCCAAAACCTGTTTGAGGTCAGAAATTTGGTTGTCCCAAAGAAGTTTGGCGTCCTCTTCCTCATCCTCGTCACAAAAGTCAGTCACAATCAAAGAAACGTCTTTGGTAATTTCGTCAACTTGGATGCGCATTTCAAAAAAGTAATCATCCTGATCATCCTCATCGTTGAGCCAACGAAATCGGACAAACTCGTTGGTCTTCTTTTTGAGTAACAAAGCCTCTTCTTCACTGTCATCCCAAAAAAACTGATACTTGTCGGAACGAGAGTTTACATTGTCTGCAAACCATTCGGATAGGCCCGATGGGGTAAATAAATACTGGTATAGCAACTGAGGAGATGCTTGGACGACAAATTCGAGTTCAAATTGAGTTTTCACGTTGTTGTTTGCTTACGGCTCACAATATAAGATGTTTTTTAATGGCACGAAAAAAAACCAATAAATATAGTTTTGACAACTGCTTTAATTAGCTCTATATTTGCACACTCCTATGGCGAGGTAGCTCAGCCGGTTAGAGCGTCGGATTCATAACCCGGAGGTCGGGAGTTCAAGTCTCCCCCTCGCTACAATATTTTTCAACATATGATTTTGGTAACCGGAGGTTTGGGTTTTATAGGGGCACACACTGCCACTGCCCTACTCAAAAAGGGATACAAAGTCTTGATTGTGGACGATTTGTCCAACAGCTCATTGGACGTGTTGGAAGGCATCGAAAAAGCAGCTGGAAAAAAACCACTTTTTGCTGAACTAGATCTTAAAGACAAAATTCAAGTAGGCCAACTTTTTGAAAATCATCAAATCGATGGCATCATACATTTCGCAGCTTTTAAGGCAGTAGGCGAAAGTGTCCAAAAACCCCTAGAATACTACGAAAACAATACCGTTCCACTTCTCAATCTGTTGCTTGAGATAAAAAAATCCGAGCGTAAAACCCCTTTTATCTTTAGCTCTTCTTGTACCGTTTACGGAGAAGCCCAAACCCTACCCATCACAGAAGACGAACCCGTAAAACCGGCGCAGTCTCCCTATGGGAACACCAAGCAAATCGGAGAAGAAATATTGTTTGACGCCACTCAAGCTCTTGCAAACCTACAGGTCATCTCGTTGAGGTATTTTAATCCAATTGGGGCGCATCCTTCCAACGAAATAGGAGAGCTTCCTTTGGGTACACCTCAAAATTTAGTCCCTTTTATCACCCAGACTGCAGCAGGCTTGCACAAACAACTGACTGTTTTTGGTAATGACTACCCCACACCCGATGGTACTTGCGTCAGAGACTACATCCATGTGGTCGATCTGGCAAATGCGCACATTGCTGCCTTGAAAAGACTTGAAAGCGACTCCAAAACAACAGCCTATGAGGTGTTTAACCTTGGTACAGGAGCAGGAAGCTCGGTATTGGAGGTTATAAATAGCTTTGAAAAAGTTTCTGGTGTTAAATTGAATTACACCATAGGTCCACGAAGAACCGGCGATGTGGTAGCTGCCTATGCGGATACCCAAAAAGCCGAAAAGGTACTGGGTTGGAAAGCCGAGCAAACCCTAGACCAAGCCATCGCCTCTGCTTGGGCTTGGGAACAGAAAATCCGATCCTAAATCGGAAAATTCCTTTTGTTTCTCACATTTCTAAAATCAAAGTGTGTTTTACAGGTGGTTATAAAAAACTCATTTGACAAACATTTTTGTTTTATTTCCTTTTAAATTTTCGGAAATTATGGTTTAATCCAAATCAAAAAAATTGTGTCATGTCTGAAACCATACATGAGCGGTTGGTGCAAGTCATCAAAAGAGAAAAAATGTCTGTCGCAGCCTTTGAACGTGCGTTGAATGTAGGCCGAAATTCGATTTCTACTTCTTTGCGAAAAAAAGCTGCTATCACCCATGATGTCATTCAAAAGATAGCCGAGCACTTTCCGCACTACTCCATTGAATGGTTGATTTTAGGAAAAAAAAGCGAAAAAACCATTGAGATCCAAAGACTGTATGCTGAAGTTTTTCGAATTTTTGAGGCTTGGAAAGCAGACCGTGACAAAATTTCTTTACAAAAATAATTTGAGTCAGAAATCTCTACGACAACGAAGAAGCATCAAAAGTCTTTAATGAGACCGTCTTTTGGGTACCTGAAGTCATCTCTTTTAAAAGACCCGCTCCGTTTTCCAGTTCCTCAGAACCTACCACCAACACATGGGGAATGCCCAGCTTGTCGGCATAGTTAAACTGTTTTTTGAGACGGGCAGCATCGGGATACACCATTACTTTAAGACCTTCTTGACGCAAGCGACTGACCAATGGCATAAGTTTGGCAATAATTGTTGGGTCAAACTGTACTACCATAAGGTCTACAGGTGCTGTCAGGTGTTTGGGGAACAATTGCATTTCTTCCAACACCAAATACAGGCGGTCCAAACCAAACGAAACCCCCATTCCGCTCATATCTGCCAACCCAAAGGTTCCGGTAAGATTGTCGTACCGACCTCCAGCGGCTATGGTACCGACTTTCACTTGTTTGGGTGGCGCCATTTCAAAAATAGCACCTGTATAATAGTCCAAGCCTCTGGCCAAGGTCCAATCAAAATCGATTTGTAGGGATGCCAATACTGCGGATGAAAACAAAAAACGCATTTCATCAAAAGCCTCTTGGGCATTGCCCTCAGGGTCGAGAAGTTCGGCCAAGCTGTCTATCTTTTGAAGGGGTGACAGGAATGTGTCTTCAAGAGATCGAAGTTTGTCAACCGCACTAGTAGAAAAACCTTCCTCTTGCAAACTTATCAGCACTTTGTCCCAACCTATCTTATCAAGTTTGTCCAAAATGATTAAAAAGGGGGCTACTCTATCACTGGCACCAGATTGATCTGCCAAAAGGCTCAATATTTTCCGATGGTTGATTCTTAAAGTACACCCTTTGAGACCCAAATCTGTAAAAACAGCATCGAAGAGCTGGACAAACTCCCACTCGATCATACGGCTGTCCGAGCCAATCACATCGACATCACACTGGGTAAACTCTTGAAACCTTCCGTGCTGAGGGCGGTCTGCACGCCACACAGACTGCACTTGGTAGCGCTTAAAGGGAAATTGAATATCGTTTTGGTGTTGGGCCACAAAGCGCGCCAAAGGCACCGTTAGGTCATAGCGAAGGGCTTTTTCAGCAAGTGAATTGGAAAACTGCGACAGTCGTCCTGCTGAAAAGGCTTCCAAATCGGCTTTTTTTACTTTTTCACCAGAGTTCAGCACCTTAAACACCAAACGATCCCCTTCCTCACCATACTTACCCAACAATACCTCACGACGCTCCATAGCGGGCGTCTCTATGGGTAAGAAACCAAATCTTTCAAATTGGTTTTTGATCGTCTGTACAAGGTAGGAACGCTTGGCGACTTCGTGAGGAAGAAAGTCACGCATGCCCTTGGGTGTGCTTGGTTTTTGCGCCATGTGCCTAAATTTAGTGCAAATATCTTGTTTTTACATAAAAAAAAGCCGCATCAGATGCGGCTTTTGTCGTTTGTAAGAAAAACTTGTTTATTCTTCAGCGGCTTTGACAACCTCAAAATCCAAGCTCGCACTCACTTCGCGGTGCAAGCGGATGCTGGCGGTATATTTGCCTAGACGCTTCACCGTGCTACCTGCCAATTTGATGAACTTTTTGTCCACCTCATGACCGGCATCAGCCAAAGCGGCAGACAGATCGGCTGTGCCTACAGAACCAAAAAGCTTGTCTCCTGCACCTGCTTTGGCAGCGATTTTCACTTCCAGTGCAGCGAGTTTTTTGGCCAATGCTTGGGCATCGTCAACAATTTTCTTCTCCTTAAAAGCACGTTGCTTTAGGTTTTCAGTCAATACTTTTTTGGCAGAGGGTGTGGCCAAAATGGCCATGCCCTGAGGGATGAGGTAATTGCGCCCATATCCGTTCTTGACTTTGACAACATCGTCTTTAAAGCCAAGGTTTTCTACATCTTGTTTTAGTATCAATTCCATAGCGCTCTTACTTTAAAAGGTCTCCAACATAAGGCATCAACGCTAGGTGACGCGCACGTTTGATCGCTACAGACAGTTTGCGTTGGTACTTTAAAGAAGTTCCGGTAAGTCTGCGAGGTAAAATCTTACCTTGCTCGTTGACAAACTTCAATAGGTAATCTGCGTCTTTGTAGTCGATATACTTGATACCCGCCTTTTTGAATCGGCAGTACTTTTTGGCGGTCGTGGTATCGATGTTCAGGGGGGTCAAATAGCGTACTTCCCCTTGCTTTCCGCCTTTACTTGCTTGTTCTAAAGTGGACATAATCTTAAGATTTTACAGTTTGACGTTCTCTGCGTTTTTCGGCCCATGCTTCGGCATGCTTATCGAGTTTGACCGTAAGGTAGCGCATCACGCGCTCATCTCTCCTAAATTCCAGTTCGAAAGCATTGATGGCATCTGGGCTTATCTGAAAATCAAAAAGGTGGTAGAACCCACTTTTTTTGTTTTGAATGGGGTAAGCAAATTTTTTCAGACCCCAGTCTTCTTGATGGACAAGCGTACCTCCGTTGGAGGTGATGAAATCAGCGTACTTCTGAACTGCTTCCTTTACCTGATCGTCAGATAAAACGGGATTTAAAATGAAAACAGTTTCGTAATGATTCATAATTCTAAATTGGGCAGCGAAATTATCATTTTTGTTTGTATTTCACAACCGTACAACGCAAATGTTTTGACATACGGGGATTTTTAAGTAAACCTATTAATGAAACCTACTTGTCCCATCCCCATTAGTATCACCAGGCGCAACCGCTTTTACCAAATCTTGGAAAATCACTAAATAGGGTCCACATCTATCTGAAAACGAACTGCCCTGTAGGCAGCAATTTGCTCAAAGCGATGGGTCACCCGCATGATTTGCTCCTTGGGTGCTGCAGTGGATTTGTCAGCCGGGAGTTTTAACAACACATGCAATACATATTGGTTTCGAATGCGACCTACAGGAGGTGATTGTGGGCCCAAAACATTGGGGAAATTGGCACGCAATGCCGAGGCAAACCAGTGGACAGCTTCTTGTAAGACCGCAAAGCTTTTGTGTTTAAACTCAAAACGCATCAAACGTTGAAACGGTGGATACTTAAACTGACTCCGTTGCTGAAGTTGAGAGCTAAGCATGGCATCGTAATTCGTGTTTTTTAACTGTGATAAAATGGGATGGTTCGTGTCATAGGATTGCACCAATACCCTACCTTTCTTGCCCGACCGACCGGCACGTCCCGCCACTTGTAATAACATCTGGAAAGCACGCTCATGCGCCCTAAAATTTGGGAAGTTGAGCAAACTGTCTGCCTGAACAACCCCAACGAGAGATACCCCCCCAAAATCCAATCCTTTGGTGAGCATCTGGGTGCCGACCAGAATGTCCAGTTCCCGATTCTGAAAGCGGTCTATCAGCTGTTGGTGGCCATGTTTCCCACGTGTGGTATCGGTGTCCATACGCGCCACACCTGCCTGAGGAAACAACTTGGCCACTCCCTCCTCGACCTGTTGGGTGCCAAGACCAATGCTACGCGGTTGGGCGGTGCCACAGGCCGTGCAATGGCTGTGAACAGGAGTGGCATAATCACAATAATGACACTTGAGTTGCTGACTGTGGCTGTGGTAGGTAAGGCTGACATCACAGTTGGTACACTGCGGCACATGGCCACAAGCCATACAACTGACAAAAGAGGCGTAGCCACGACGGTTTTGAAACAAAATAATTTGATCTCCCTTATCTAAGGTTTCCGCAATGGCATCCATCATAGCAGCGGAAAAGACCCCCTGCATTTGTTTTTTCTTTTGGGCGGTTTTTAAATCAATAAGTTCTATGGTGGGCAGTTGAAATCCTTTAAAACGCTGTGTGAGCGTGGTGAGTTGGTATTTGCCTTGGGTGGTGTTGTGATACGATTCTATGGAAGGGGTGGCTGAACCCAAAACCACTGGTGCCTTGTGCATACGTCCCAATACCACCGCCGCGTCACGTGCGTGGTAGCGAGGTGCGGCTTCAAATTGTTTGTAGGCGTATTCATGCGATTCATCAACTACGATGAGCCCCAAATTCGAAAAGGGCAATAGCACAGCCGAGCGCGCCCCGACTATGAGTTGGACATGGGCTTTGTTTTCCAACAAAGCGTTCCATACTTCTACCCGTTCGCTTTGTGAGTAGCGCGAGTGATAGACCGCCATTTTTTTTCCAAAATGCAAATGCAATCGCTGAATGAGTTGTGCCGTCAATGCAATCTCGGGTACCAAAAACAATACTTGCTTTCCTGCTTGAAGTGTTTCTGTAATGAGATGCATATAGACTTCCGTTTTGCCAGAAGCCGTTACGCCATACAACAAATGCGTTGTTGGGTTTTGTTTGTGGTGCTGAATTTGTTCAAAGGCGTGATGTTGGGCCTGAGTCAAGGGAGACAAGGGTGATTCCGGCTCCGTTTTGAGTGGCAAACGATCTACCTGATGGGTAGAGGCTACAAATACCCCTTTTTTGAGCAAGGTCTGCACCGACGATTTGGAAACACCCGCCAATTTGTAAAACGCCACACGCGATACCGGCTGTTTTTGCTGTACCATTTGCAAAAGGGTCAGGCGCTGCGCCTCAAATTTTTGAAGGCTGTCTAACAAAACAACAAGCCGTTCTTCGTTTCTAAAATCTTGCGCCAATGACAGTCGCACTTCTTCTTTGGGTGCATAGCGACCATAGACCTCCTCACGCGTAGCGATGAGTTTGTGATCGAGCAATTCTTGAACCACCTTGTAAGGGTTTTGGGCAGTCACATAGTCCCCCACTTGCGCGAGGGGTATTTTTTCAATCGAAGCGAGTTTGTCCCACAACAGTCGGGCGTTGTCGCTGATACGCAAACTAGAAACGGGTGCTCGCAAATGGACCAATTCGGTTTCGCTTTCCAACAACAACATACTCGGGACTGCCGCCCGTAAGACCAAGCCCAAAGGACACATATAGTAGTCTGCGATCCATTGCCAATGTTTGAATTGTTTTGGGGTTACCAAAGGATGCTCATCAATAATATAGGCTATGGATTTGGCTTCATATGCAGGGACACGTGTATGGGTCTCCACAGCCAAAGCCGCATACTTTTTCTTTTTACCGAAAGGCACTACCAATCGAATACCGGGGGTGATAAATGCATACTCCGCCTCTGTGATCTGATAGGTAAAAGGCTTGGGCAAGGGCAAGGGCAGTATGACATCTACAAAAAAGGGCATTATTTGTTTTTATTGAATTTGTTGATGACCGCATTGAGCTCAAACCCCAATAACAAAATGATGGCATTGAGCCAGATGTAAAGCATCAAAATCAGCAAGGCGCCAATCGAGCCGTAGAGCTTGTTGTAGGATGAAAAATACTCGATATACAAACCAAACAAAAAAGTGGTCAACACAAGCAGCGCGCAACTCATAAAGGCTCCAGGCGAAAAGAAACGCAAGGTATTGACCTCGGCAGTGCCAAAGTAATAGAGACAGGCGCTTGTGATATAGGAAATAAACACAAAAAATACATATTGAAGGGCGGGGACACTCAAGAAGGTATGGTCAAATCTGCCTCCTGTAGCCGGACTCATAACATACACTTCAAAAAATAAAAATCCCGCTACAGCCAACAGCAAAATAAAGGCCAACAACAGCCCCACACCCAAGGCATAGAGGTATTGTTTGAAAAGGTTTCTTGTCATCTCCACATGATAAGATTCTTCGAACCCGCCGAAAATGGCATAGATGCCATTGCCCATAAAAAAAATAGACAATAAAAAGGCCGAAGACAACAACCCGCCTCTTCTTTTGTCATAGACCCCTTCGTAGATAGAATCGAAAATAGGGAGGGATTCCGCTGGCAATAGCGACTCCAAAAACAACTTAAAAGTTTCTTCAAAAGCCGCAATAGGCACAAAAGGAATCAGATTGAGCACAAAAAGTAAAAATGGGAACAGTGCCATAAAAAAACTAAAGGCAATGCTACCGGCCCGGGTAGTCAGGGCACCTTTAAATATGCCTACAACATACATCTCTAAAAGATCATAGAGAGAAAAGTGATGGTTTCTGTGTAGATAAATGGACTTAAGAAACGAAACCAAACGGCGCAACAGGGGGATTTTATGAAATTCAAAAGTAATGCGTTCGTCCATGAGGGCTAATTTAATAAATATGGCTCTTGAAGCAGCCAAGAGGTCTTATCTTTGTCAACATGAGATATCCACAAGCTGTTGTCAGTATGTTACCTATGACCAAAAAGAAATAAGCAGATGAAAATCAAATTGTTGGCAGTTGGCAAAACCCATAGAGGCGATTTGGCCGAGTGGATAGACACTTACACCAAACGCATCGGACGGTATATGCCTTTTGAGTGGGTGGTGGTGCGAGACGCTAAAAAAACCAACAAACCCAATCCTGAATTTGTAAAAAACCAAGAAGGTGCACATATTCTCAATGCCATTAACCATGATGACACCTTGATTTTGCTAGACGAGCGCGGCAAAACCTACACTTCTGTTGCTTTTGCAAAATTTATTGAACAAAAAACACTTCAGTCCACCAAAAGTTTGGTGTTTTGTATCGGGGGTGCTTATGGGTTTTCTGAGGAAGTTCGTGCCCGTGCCAATGGACTGATTTCTTTCTCTGATATGACTTTTTCACATCAAATGATACGTATTTTTGCTGTTGAGCAAATCTATAGGGCAATGACCATCATCAAAAACGAACCCTATCACCACGCATGAACGACTTTATTTTTGCCACCCACAATACCCACAAAGCCCAAGAGTTGCAGGCCATGCTGCCTGATATTCGCATCCAAACATTGTCCGGGCTGGGTCACTTTGATGAGATTCCTGAAACAGCAAAAACCCTGGAAGGCAATGCCCTACTCAAAGCAGAAGCCACACACCAACTGTTTGGAGGTCTGGTAGTTGCAGACGATACCGGACTGGAAGTGGAAGCCTTGAATGGAGCTCCCGGAGTCCGGTCGGCTCGATATGCAGGTGAACCAAGAGATGATACAAAAAACCTCAAAAAACTCCTCCATGAACTTCACGCAAAAGACAACCGTCATGCACAATTCAGAACGGTAATATGCCTGTTTGGGCAAGAGAAACCCCTGTATTTTGAGGGAATTGTCAAAGGAACTATTTTGGAAATGCCCAAAGGAGCGAGTGGGTTTGGCTATGACCCCGTTTTTGTACCTGAGGGTTACACACAGACTTTTGCTGAACTGCCTATGGAAGTTAAAAACCGAATCAGCCACCGTGGGTTGGCGGTGCAAAAGCTCGTAGAACACTTCAAAAATGAAAGTTGAAATTGTTAAAAATTTCGCAAAATGGTTTGGGGATGCAAAAGAATGGGTTTAGTTTGTACTTTTGATTGGCATAGGATGACTGGCATTTCAAGGTACTTGACGATGAGTTTGTTTTTGGCTGTGATGCCCTTGGCGGCGCAGGAAGTGGTTGGCGTGGTACAAAACGACGAAAACGACAAAGCTATTCCAACGGTGCACGTACTCAACTTAAACCAAGTAAAGATGAGTATTACTGACAGCAACGGGGTGTTTGTCATCCCCGCCACTGTCAACGACACCTTGCTGTTGAGTTATCTCGGTTTTAAAAGCCTCAAAGTCATAGTCACCAACGACCTTATCAAATACCCCAAGACCGTTTTTAAGCTAACCCAATTGGCCTTGGCCCTGGAGGAAGTCATCGTCCGGCCCTACCAGCTTACAGGTTATTTGGATATTGATGCCAAGAATGTACCCATCAACCGCAACCAACGTTACAGCATACCGGGGCTGCCATCAAGAGGATATGAAGCCGGTTCTCGTGGACCTTCTGCCTTTTCGAAAGTGGTGGGCTCAATATTCAATCCGTTTGACTTTCTGCACAATTTGTTTGGTAAAAAACCCAACCAGATGCGCAAACTGAAAATGATGCAAGAAAGCAATGAACTTCGCGATTTGCTCGCTGTCAAATACGACAGAGAAACCTTGGAAGAGGTATTGCAACTGGAACGTGTAGACATAGACGAAATACTGAGAAACTGTAACTTTTCAGAGGGTTTTATCAAATCTGCCAATGACCTCCAAATATTGGAAGCCATCAGCGGATGCTATGAAGAATACAAGGTGCTCAGAAGGCGGTAATACAGCATAAAATAGTACCTTTGCCGTTGATTAAATTCTTATGCTGCTCAACACCTTAAATGCCATATCACCCATAGACGGGAGGTACCGCAAAAAAACCAAATCCTTACACCCCTATTTCTCCGAACAAGGACTCATCAAATACAGGGTTCAAGTGGAAATAGAATATTTTATATCCTTGTGTGAGCGCCCGCTGCCCCAACTCAATGATTTTAAAAGGAGTTTGTTTGAGGATCTACGCGCCATTTACATCCATTTTTCTGCCGATGATGCCAAAGCCATCAAAGACATTGAAAAAACCACCAACCACGATGTCAAAGCGGTAGAATATTTTATCAAAAACGAATTTGACCGCCTTGATCTGGGTGACTACAAAGAGTTTATTCACTTTGGGCTGACCTCTCAAGACATCAACAATACGGCTGTTCCGCTTTCTGTCAAAGATGCTCTTGAAGCTGTTTTTATTCCCAAACTAGAGGAAGTAAAAGCCTCGTTAAGTGATTTAGCCCAACAAAACCATGAAGTGCCCATGTTGGCAAAAACCCATGGACAACCGGCCTCCCCTACCCGACTCGGGAAAGAAATACAGGTGTTTGTAGTGCGTTTGGAGGAGCAAATCAACTTACTTAAACAAATACCCATGGCCGCCAAGTTTGGAGGTGCCACAGGAAACTTTAACGCGCATAAAGTGGCCTATCCTGACATCGACTGGAGGGCTTTTGGGCAGAAATTTGTGGAAGAAAACTTGGGGCTAAAGCACTCATTTCCGACCACACAAATAGAGCATTATGACCATTTGGCTGCGCTTTGCGATGCGCTTAAACGCATCAACAATATTTTAATCGATTTTAGTCGGGATGTGTGGACCTATATTTCCATGGAGTACTTCAAGCAGAAAATCAAAGAAAATGAAGTGGGTTCCTCTGCCATGCCACATAAAGTCAACCCTATAGACTTTGAAAATGCGGAGGGCAATCTGGGCATGGCCAACGCTATCTTTGAGTTTTTGGCAGGAAAACTACCGATTTCCAGATTACAACGTGACCTGACAGACAGTACCGTTTTGAGAAACATCGGCGTTCCTATGGGACACACGCTCATCGGTTTTGAGTCTATCCTAAAAGGGATCGGGAAGTTGGAAGTCAACAAAGCGGCCATAGAAGAAGACCTTGAGCAAAACTGGGCTGTAGTGGCCGAGGCCATTCAAACCATACTGCGACGAGAGGGTTATAAAAATCCTTATGAGGCACTGAAGACACTCACACGTACCCACGGGGTTATCAATGCAGAAGCCATCAAGTCATTTATTGATCAGCTTGATGTTGATGAGAAAATCAAAGACGAGCTTCACAAGATCAGCCCTCAAAACTATACCGGTATTTAAAAGAATTTTTGCAAACCCGCAAACACTTCTGGATCCACATTCTCTTCTTGGATAAGGCTTGTCAATTGCGCGACCTTTTGGGTAGTCATTTGATCGCCCAACACTCGCGCCAGTACAAATCCGGCTTGAGGAGACTGCCCAAAAAATACCACTTCCTCGAGGTCAGTGTCCTTACCGACAACAATCACCTTTCCTGAGATACGTCTGTCTTTGACAGCCATAAGTTCTTCGTAGGGTGGGATGTTGATGATAGATCGAATGGCATGAATCTCTTGTTCCATAAACTCTGGCTTATTGGGGTCAGCCTTGTAGGCCAGAATGTTGAGTTTGTGAAAACTCTCCAACACCTCCATATCTGATTCACTTAAGTTTTCTTGGGCGATTCCCAGAGCAGAGGCAGGTATGTTGACAATCAAGAAGTTGCCATCCTCGGCTTTGGACACAAAATACTCTTGCAAGCTAACTTTTGGGGAACATCCTAAAAGGAATAGGGCGAAAAAAAGTGGGGCGAGTCTATTCATTTTTATCTTTCTTTTTGAGTTTTTTCACACGATCATAATCTGTAGAATACATAGGTCGCTCCTGCGGTCTAAAATACCAAGAAATCCATTGTTTAACTTTTTTTATCATCCACACTTAA
>JBMYLY010000037.1:0-14860 GCA_049596815.1 Flavobacteriaceae bacterium
GACCCTCAACGGTTTTCAAGACCGCCGCATTCGACCACTCTGCCATTTCTCCTTGGGGCGCAAATATAGTGCGCTTTTTTTTCTTACAAAAGCCATCCCAAACCCTATTTCATTTGATTACATTTGGTGTTTTATCTGTAATGCTTGAACTACATGAAATATTATTGTTGTTTGGCGCCGGTATTTTCGCTGGTTTCATCAATACCATGGCTGGTGGGGGATCATTGATACCTTGCCTTTGATGATTTTTTTGGGATTGCCCCCCGCAGTTGCCAATGGAACCAACCGCATCGGAATTGTGATTTCATCATTGTCAGCCACCATGGGCTACCGAAGCAAACATGTTTCCACACAACCTTTTAGTTTGTATTTGGGTGTCGTTGCCCTGTTGGGTGCGTTGATTGGCGCCAAAATCGCCATTGATATTCGCGGTGATTTGTTTAATCGCATTCTGGCTATTATTATGATTTTGGTGGTAATGACGATGGTTTTTAAACCCAAGTTTTCCACCCAAAATGCCGTTGAAAGACTTTATGGAAAGCACCTTTGGATTTCTATGATCGCGTTCTTTTTTATTGGTATTTATGGAGGATTTATCAATGCCGGAATCGGATTTATCATCATGCTGTTTTTGAATTTTTTCAACCGCATGAATTTGATCCGTGTCAACGCGACAAAAGTGGCTGTGGTATTTGTATATTCTGTGGGGGCTTTGGCCACTTTTGCGTTAAGCGGCAATGTGCATTGGTTGTACGGTTTTTGTTTGGCCAGTGGTACTTCTTTGGGTGCCTGGACAGCTTCTCGCTATTCCGTAAAAAAGGGGGAGAGCGTCATTAAGATATTTATGATCTTAATGGTGGTAGCTATGTCAATAAAACTCTGGTTCTTTTAATACTTGACCCTATCCGCGATTTCAATTCCGTAACCACCTATGCCCACGCGCTTGGTGCGTTCACTGTTTGTTAGCAAAGCCAATTTATGAATATGGAGTTGGTGCAACATCTGTGCCCCGATACCGAAATCCTTCTCATCCATGTAGATGCCTACACTCTCATTACTTTGATTTTTTAATTTGAGGTTGTTCAACTGTCTGACAAATTGGGTGGCGTCATCTGGTGGGTTGATGAACAACACAGCCCCACTACCGTGGTCTTTAATTTTTTCGAAAATCTTATCCAAACCAACACTTTGACCAAAAAGTAGGTTTTTTAACAAATCTTGTGGTGTTTTGATCGATTGAATACGGGTTAGCACCTGATCTCCCTCTTTCCAATCACCCAAAGTCAATGCCAAATGAATCTGTTTGTTGGTATTTTGTTGAAACGCTCGCAGCCTAAAGGTTCCAAATCGCGTATCCACAGGAAAGTCCTCTACCATTTCTATAAGGCTATCGTGCTTCATTCTATAGGCAACCAAATCCTCAATAGAAACCAATTTAAGGTTGTATTTGTCTGCGACTTGCCTCAGTTGAGGTAATCTGGCCATGGTGCCGTCTTCGTTCATGATTTCAACAATCACACCGGCTGGTTTAAATCCAGCCAACCGCGCAAAGTCAATAGCAGCTTCTGTGTGTCCTGTGCGTCTTAAAACTCCTCCTTCTTTAGCAGTCAATGGAAATACGTGACCCGGTCGTATAAAATCAGTAGGTTTTGAGTTGTTATTTACCAAGGCCTGAACGGTTTTGGCACGGTCAGCGGCAGAAATCCCTGATGTCACTCCATTTCCGTTGAGGTCTACTGAAACTGTAAATGCAGTTCCCATTGGGTCTGTGTTGTTTTGCACCATGGGATAGAGATCGAGTTTGTTGCAATACGACTCGGCAAGTGGGGTGCAAATCAATCCGCGACCATGTTGGGCCATAAAATTGATCAGTTCAGGCGTGGCACACTCCGCAGCGGCAACAAAATCCCCCTCATTTTCTCGATTTTCATCATCAACCACAATGATGATATTGCCTTCTTTGATATCGGCTATGGCATCTTCTATGGAGTCAAATGCAATCTGTTGTGGGGATGACATAGGTTATTTTTTTGCAAATATACGTTTCCCCAAACTTGTAGCCATTTGAGTTCCTATGTTAATTCCATGTCGGATGCGGTGCATTGCATTGGATATGTTAAACACACTCTTGTCTGCGCTTGCACGACGCACCAAACTCAGCGAAAAGAGAAGCAATACCAATGAGGTAACAGAGGTGCCCGTAAGGTTTCCTACGCTGCCGTCTTCAGCACTATTTTTAAAAAAAGTTCCCGCAAAATGATAGGTTAGAAAAATAATCAACGCTAGTACTACGGGCAGACCAAAACCACCTTTTCTAATAATAGCACCAAGTGGCGCACCTACAAAAAACATCAATAGGGCAGAAAAAGCAATGATATACTTATCGTACATGTATATGGCGTGAAGATTGATGACTTTTTCTCTAAAAAAGAAAGTTTTTTTCTGCTGATCTAGGTTGCTTTTGAGTGTGGTTAGTGCTGATTTTGCTTGACGTACAATCGAACTGCGCATGTTATGGCTAAAGGGTGTTACAAATGATTTCAGACCTGCGTATGCTACCAATGAATCTTTTTGAGTATGTATGTTTTTAGCTCCAGTTCGAATGTAAGTAGTCCGTACAAATCCATCGACCTCATCGGCGTATTGTTGTTTTAAAGAGTCAATGCTGAGGGCCAACTCTGAAACCGTTTGCATCTTGAAAGTATTGTTGTATTTGATCTCGTCTAGGTCTACATTGTTAAAGTCGCGCAAATCAATATTCATGGTATATTTTTCAAAAGCAACACGCGCATGAGGGCGTTTGTTTTGATTGCTGCGTCTTTTTCGGTTTACAATTTCTTCGTAACGGTTGCCATCATACAACACCAGTTGAAGGCCATCAGAGATTTCTGCATCTTTGAGTTCTCCTTTGTCTGCTTTTATGACAATGTTATTTTTTTCAGACTTCGATTTTTCATGTATTATGACATCATCCAGCAGCCTGTCGTCGGGACCGTATTTGTCACTAACCTTGATGGTGCTAACTCCCATGTCATTGAACATTCCTTCGGCGATGGCCAGTGCAGGTTTCATTTTTGCTAAATTTTTTCGAAGGTTGTATGTTTTAAATTCCGCAAATGGGATGACCGTATTAGTCATATAAAAAGTCAATCCGCTAAGCAGCAAACAAATTACAAACACACTACGCATGGCACGCATCAGAGATATACCCGCAGATTTTAGAGCGGCAAACTCATAATGTTCTGCCAGGCTTCCAAATGTCATAATCGAAGCTAGCAGCACAGTAAGCGGCAGCACCAACGGAATGAGCTTGGGGGAGTAATAGAGTAAAAACTTTAAAATCACACTGATGTCTAACCCTTTTCCTGCAAACTCATCAATAAAAATCCAGATGGTTTGTATGATGAATATCAACATTAAGATGAAAAAAAAACTAAAAAAGTTTTTTAGAAACCTAGAAGCTATATAGCGGTCAACAATAGGTATCATCTCAGTAGCGGTCTATATAATAATCCGAGTAGGCCTGTTCATCAAAAACAAAAGCATCGGGTGGAAGGTCTTTATTCACAGCAAATTTGCTAATGGTAATGGTGGTTTCGGTTCCATTAACACCGACTTCAATCAGTCGGTAGAGTTGTTTTTTATAGATGTCAATTCCAGCAAGTAGGTATTTGGTTTGACTGTTTGGGTCTGTGGGAATCAGCTTGACATATCTGATTTTTTTTCCTGAAACATTTTGAAGAATGTCCCACTGAAAACGATAGCCTGTGCTGTAAAAATCAAACAATTGTTTTGGACTCACGGTACCTTCTTCGTCAGCCCCTTCTTGTATCATAACTTCTTCGTTTTCATCAATTATGGTGTAGAGCATGGTTCCGTCAAAAATCTGCCTTACGCCCATGATATTGAGCTGGTAACGGTCACCTGCAGCCATCAAGGTGCCCTCGGCGCGCTGATCAATTCCTTCTTTCCGGTTGCTTAATATATAGATAAAAGCGAGGTCTAAAGATTTGTAGGATTCATATTGGTCTCGAACCTCGTCCAATAAGTTCTTGGCTTGGGTGTCGTTTTGGCCTTGCACAGTCGATGCAAAAGTCCCAATAAACCAAAAAAGAAGAATTTTTGTATTAACTCTCATTTTCTTTTTCTAAATATTCATGTAACGCAATCACGTCTCTAAACAACACCTCTCTGGCTTTGCTACCCTCAAAAGGACCCACTATGCCTGCTGCCTCGAGTTGGTCTATGATTCTACCCGCACGGTTGTAGCCCAATTTGAGTTTACGTTGCAATAAAGATGCCGAACCTTGTTGGGCATTGACAACCACTTCAGCAGCTTCTCTAAACATAGCGTCTCTGTCTTCAATATTGTTGTCCAGTTTGGAGGTGGCTTCATCGCCTACATATTCAGGCAATAAGTGCGCACTGGGATAGGCGCGTTGTGAGCCAATATATTCTGTTATTTTTTCAACTTCTGGCGTGTCTACAAAGGCGCATTGCAATCGAATCAGCTCATTTCCTTGCGTGAACAACATGTCTCCTCGTCCGATGAGTTGGTCGGCACCTCCGCTGTCTAAAATGGTTCGTGAATCCACGCGCGAAGTTACCCGAAAAGCTATTCGAGCCGGGAAATTGGCTTTAATAACGCCGGTAATGACATTGACAGAAGGTCTTTGGGTGGCAATAATCAAATGGATTCCCACAGCTCGAGCCAACTGGGCCAATCGTGCAATAGGGGTTTCTACTTCTTTACCGGCAGTCATGATCAGGTCTGCAAACTCATCTATAATCAACACCAAATAGGGGAGAAACGCGTGTCCGTCATTGGGGTTGAGTTTTCTTTGTTTAAAGCGTGCGTTGTACTCTTTGATATTGCGACACATGGCATTTTTGAGCATGGTGTATCGGTTGTCCATCTCTACACACAAAGAGTTCAGCGTGTTGATGGTTTGGCGATTGTCTGTGATAATGGCGTCCTCCACATCGGGCAATCTTGCCAAATAGTGTCTTTCGATTTTATTAAATAAGGTAAGTTCTACTTTTTTGGGGTCTACAAGCACAAACTTGATTTCTGAAGGATGCTTTTTGTATAACAACGAACTCAGGATGGTGTTTAGTCCCACCGATTTCCCTTGTCCTGTGGCACCAGCCATCAACAAGTGAGGCATTTTGGCCAAGTCCACAACAAAAGTTTCATTGCTAATGGTTTTTCCCATGGCCAAGGGCAATTCCATTTCGGCTTCTTGAAATGTCTTGGAACCTACCACCGAACGAAAAGAAACAATGGTTGGTTTTTTGTTGGGTACTTCGATTCCGATGGTTCCTTTTCCAGGAATAGGAGCTATGATACGTATGCCCAATGCGGACAAAGACAGCGCGATATCGTCCTCCAAGTTTTTGATTTTGGAGATACGCACCCCAGCAGCAGGAATGATTTCATACAAAGTCACCGTTGGACCAATGGTCGCTTTGATTTCAGCGATACCAATTTTGTAGTTTTTGAGGGTATCAACGATACGTTCCTTGTTTTCCTCGAGTTCTGATTCGTTGATTGTAATACCCTCTTGGTTATAGGATTTTAATAATTCTAATGAGGGAAATCTAAACTTTTTGAGCTCTAGTGTGGGGTCAAACTCTCCGTAGTTCTCAACCAATCGTTTGGCCAACTTCACCTCATGCTCATCTTCTTCGGATGGGTCGATAGTTAGTTTTATATTCTCTTCTTTCTCTGGGTCTTTGGTTGAATTTTTTACTGCTTTGGATTCTTTTTTTGGAGCTTCTTCAGGCGCTACGTCTAACCGAATCTCAGCAGCAGGTTCTTCTTCTCCTTGTTCAAGGTCTGCTTTTTCGGGCTGTTCGGGTCTTTTAAAGCTGTTGTAAATGCGTTCGGGGGTTACTTTGAGTTGCAATACCATAAATACAATGAATCCAAACACCAAGAGTCCGGCCATGCCCAATACACCTATATAGGCCATCAAGAGTTGGGTGATTTCGAATCCTACCATACCACCAAGCAGGGGGTAGTTAGGTATTAGAAATCCCATAAGGAGGGAAATCCACAAACCTATTCCCATAGCCCAACTCCAGTGTATCCACAAACGATGGGTAGAAGCCCCCACAAATAGTCGCGTGCCGGTTACCAACAACATGCCAGCCAAAATAAAAGCGCCAATTCCTAAAAATTGATATACTAAAAAATGAGCAATGACAGCTCCCAGTTTGTTAACGGCGTTGTCCTTGACAACAGAACGGTCAAAGAAACTATCCAAATGACTTTGGTCGTTTTGCCAGGTTGAATAATAAGAAATCATGGAAGCCAAGACCAGAAATGATATCAGGATAACAAACCCGCCCAACAAAATCTGTTTTTGCCGATTTGTAGCGGTCTTGTCTGAAAAAGGTGTTTTTGCCATGCATCACAAAAATAGCAATAATTCGACCAGAGAAAAAAAGGAATAAAAAAACCCGCACAGGGCGGGTTTTCTTTTAATATTAACGTTGTTGTTGATCAATAGAACCCAACACGCGACTTATAAACTCCTTCAATGCTTGCTTGCGATCTGTGCCGGCATCAATCATAGATTGGACCTCTATGGCTCCATACATATTGGATATGAGTTCACCAATGACATCCAACTCTTCATCTTTAATACCCGGAGCTTCTGTCAAAGCTTCTAGCGTTTCGGCCGCCTCAATGACAAAATCCACATCGTTTTGCTCAATAAACAAGCTCAAATGCTTAATTAAGGGAAGACGCATCGACAAAAGATTTAAGCACCTCCAACTTGTTGGTCTGCTCTTGACCGACTAAATTCCCGTTCTTAAAAGCAGCAAAGGTGGGGAGGTTGTCTACGTTAGCAAGTTTTCTGGAATTGGGATTTTTTTCCGCATCTACCATTACAAACTTGGCTTCAGGGTGCTCAGAAGCCATCTTTTTAAACTTGGGCTTCATGATACGGCAATTCCCGCACCAACCGGCGGAATATTGGACAAATACTGTCTGATTTCCTTCAAGTACGTCATTGAGGTTGTCCTCTAATAATTCTTCTACCATGATGATTTAGTTTAGACTTAGATATGATGCAACTCCTTTGCTAGAGGCTTCCAAGGCTTGTGCACCTTCTTCCCAGTTGGCTGGGCATACTTCACCTTTTTCTTGAACGTGGGTCAATGCATCGATCAAGCGCAGGTACTCTTGCACATTACGTCCCAAAGGCATGTTGTTGATTCCCTCGTGAAACACAGTACCTTCTTCATCTAAAATATAGGTAGCACGGTACGAGACATTGTCACCCTCTACCAAAACCGTATCGGTTTCTTCATTGTAAGTCTCATTGGAGACATCCAAAATTCCAAGAGTCCGGGCCAGGTTTCTGTTGCTGTCAGCCAAAAGGTTGTAAGTGACACCTTCAATACCGCCTTCATCTTTGGCTGTGTTTAACCAAGCAAAGTGTACTTCAGCTGTGTCACACGAAGCACCAATAACAATGGTATTGCGCTTTTCAAACTCAGGCAAAGCCTCTTGGAAAGCATGGAGCTCAGTAGGGCATACGTAAGTGAAATCTTTAGGGTACCAAAACAAAACCACTTTCTTATTGTTTTTGGTGGCTTCTTCTAATACATTGATTTGGATGGTATCACCCATTTCATTCATTGCGTTGACTGTGAGATTGGGAAATTTTTTTCCGACAATAGACATAATTTTTCTTTTATAAGTTCATTGCAAATATCCTACACAATTCACTTTTATCGAAGAAATAACATCACAATTTGCTATCTAATTATAGGCTATTTCAATGTTTATGAAGTCTATAATTTTTAATAAAATCTATTGATAACTTAAACAGTATTGGCGCACTTAAATTGTCATATTCTCACAATTTTGATGATTAACAAAAAATAAAAAATCAACAAATTTTTTAGTGTATAGCAATTTATTATTCATTAATAGAAAAATTATATATACCCCAAGCGCATGTCAATCGTCGAATTTTATACATTTAATGACCTTTAAAATAATTTATCATGGAACATCTCGGAACCAATTCAAACGGACAAGGAAAATGTCCTTTTTCATCTACCAACTTACGCCATACTGCAGCGGGTACCCAATCCAATGCCAAATGGTGGCCGAACCAGTTAAACTTAAAAATCCTACATCAAAACACCCCAGAAACCAAACCGTATTCCGATGCTTTTGATTATGCCAAAGCTTTCAATTCTTTAGATTATGAGGCTTTGAAAAAAGATTTACATGACTTGATGACCGACTCACAAGATTGGTGGCCTGCAGATTATGGGCACTATGGACCTTTCTTTATACGTATGGCCTGGCACAGCGCCGGTACCTACCGAATAGGGGATGGGCGTGGAGGCGCTTCCGCGGGAACTTTGCGTTTTGCACCGCTCAACAGTTGGCCTGATAACGGTAACCTAGACAAAGCACGCCGTTTGTTGTGGCCCATCAAACAAAAATATGGACAAAAAATATCCTGGGCCGACCTGATGATACTCACCGGAAACGTAGCCCTGGAATCCATGGGTTTTAAAACCTTCGGATTTGGAGGCGGACGTGAGGACGTTTGGGAGCCTGAGGGAGATATCAATTGGGGGCCTGAGACAGAATGGCTAGGAGACGAACGCTATAGTGGTGACCGTGACTTGGCAAACCCTTTAGGTGCGGTTCAGATGGGACTCATTTATGTAAACCCAGAGGGGCCCAATGGCAAACCCGACCCGATCGCATCTGCAAGGGACATACGAGAAACCTTTGGTCGCATGGCTATGAACGATGTAGAAACCGTGGCTTTGATCGCTGGTGGACATACGTTTGGCAAAGCACATGGTGCGGGAGATACGGACCACGTGGGAGCAGAACCCGAAGGAGCTGCCATTGAGCAACAGGGCTTTGGTTGGAAAAACAGTTTTGGCTCAGGTAAAGGAGTCGATACCATCACCAGTGGCCTCGAAGGTGCCTGGACGCCGACACCCATTACTTGGGACAACAGTTATTTTGACACCCTTTTTGGGTATGAGTGGGAACTGAGTAAAAGTCCTGCCGGTGCCCTTCAATGGAAACCAAAAAACAACGCAGCTGCAGATGCTGTTCCTGATGCCCATGATGCAACAAGACGACATGCGCCCATGATGGCCACCACAGACATTGCGCTTCGCGAGGATCCGGCTTACGCCAAAATCTCCAAACATTTTCACCAAAACCCCGAGGATTTGGCAGATGCCTTTGCGCGTGCATGGTTTAAACTGACCCACAGAGATATGGGGCCCATTGCACGTTATCTAGGTCCCGAAGTTCCTACAGAAGAGCTGATTTGGCAAGACCCCGTTCCTGCCGCTGACCACGCTTTAGTAGATGCCGCAGATGTTATTTCTCTTAAAAAGCAGATTCTTGCTTCCGGATTGTCATTGGGTCAATGGGTATCCACAGCTTGGGGATCGGCTTCTACTTTCCGTGGAACAGATAAAAGAGGCGGTGCCAACGGTGCCCGTATTCGACTGGCTCCTCAGAAATATTGGGCCGTCAATCAACCCGAGACACTTTCTAAGGTGCTAGATGTCTTGGAGGTCATTCAATCTGATTTTAACAAAGCAAACGCCAACAAGCAAATTTCTTTGGCCGATTTGATTGTCCTTGCGGGAGGCGCCGCCATTGAGGCAGCAGCCCAAAATGCAGGACATGACATAGAAGTTCCGTTCACGCCCGGACGAACCGATGCCACTGAGGAGCAAACAGATGTGGACTCATTTGCTGTATTGGAACCCAAAGCAGACGGGTTTAGGAATTATTTGGGTGCTGGCCATGACCGCCATGCTGAAGAATTGTTGTTAGACAGAGCCCATTTGTTGACGCTCTCTGCACCCGAAATGACTGTTTTGGTCGGTGGAATGCGTGTCTTGAATACCAACACAGATGGAACTTCCCATGGTGTGTTTACCCATCAGTCTGAAGCATTGACCAATGACTTTTTTGTCAATTTGTTAGACATGAGTACGGAGTGGACGCCAACAGACAGCTCTAATTCTGTGTATGAAGGCAAAGACCGTTCTACAGGGGTGCTTAAATGGACAGCCACTCGCAATGATTTGGTCTTTGGTTCCAATTCACAACTACGCGCATTGGCCGAGGCCTATGCTAGTGATGACGCTTCCAAACAATTTGTTTCGGATTTTGTAGCTGCTTGGGTCAAAGTGATGAACTTGGATCGGTTTTAGACAGTTGGAGAATAGTGCATGTCATGCCCGCCCGTACCGAACGTACGTTCGGGCTGGCCGCACCCCGATGCCGCATCCTCCACGCCTTAAGAGGACTCCCGCCTTCGCGGGAGTGACAGGATGTAACAATGTTTCTAATGTCATACCCGCCAGAATGACTAGTCGGATGTCATGCCTTGCTTGACACGGCATCCGTTAAACCTTCTGGAGACTCCTGTTTCCACAGGCCTACCTGCCGGCAAGCAGGAGTGACATAAAGGTTATCACCTAAGTGCTTTGATTTTAATCTGTAAAGCCGCAAACAGCAGGGTCATAAACGGGCTTAACCAGTTAAAAATCGCATATACAAAATACTCGGCTACACCCACACCTAGCACACCCGACTGGTATGCACCACAGGTATTCCATGGTATCAATACAGAAGTGACCGTACCAGAATCTTCCAAAGTACGGCTCAGGTTTTCTGGGGCCAAACCACGGTCTCTATAGGCTTTTTGGAACATTTTTCCCGGCACAACGATAGACAGATACTGGTCGGAGGCGGTGATGTTGATGGCCAAGCATGAAGCAACCGTACTGGCAAACAACTGAAAAGTCGTTTGCGCCCAAGACAACAACGCACGGCTGATGGCAGCCAAAGCACCTATGCCATCCATAATACCACCAAAAACCATGGCACAAATAATCAACCAGATGGTGCCCAACATGCCCTCCATACCTCCGGAAGAAAACAAATCATTGAGCATTGGATTCGTTGTTTCGATTTGAGTATGAACTGTAATGGCATCCATAATAACCCTGTAGCTGGATTCCAAAGAGAGTGATCCTCCGAGATTGACCAACACGTCTTGTTGAAAAATCAATGCGCTGACGGCACCCAATACAGTCCCCACAAACAAAGCCACCAATGGAGGTGTCTTTCTGACAATGAGCACAATCACCAAAAGAGGGACCACAAACAGCCATAGGTTGATGTTAAAAACCGCATCAATAGATGCTAGCATTTGAGCAGTATCAGCACTGCCACTAGAAGAAATCGTAAAACTCAATATGATAAACACCACTAGTGTCACCAAAATACTGGGAACCGTGGTTAGGGTCATATAGCGAATGTGTTGAAACAAATCGCCTCCTGCCATGGCTGGCGCCAGATTGGTAGTGTCGCTCAAAGGCGATAGTTTATCACCGAAATAAGCTCCCGAAATCACAGCTCCGGCGACCATACCCACAGGAACTCCAAGGGCTTTTCCTATGCCAATCAGTGCAATACCCACTGTGGCAGAAGTCGTCCAACTGCTGCCCGTAGCCAAGGATATCAATGCACAAATCACCACACAAGCGGGCAGAAATATACTCGGATGTAGGATTTGAAGTCCGTAATAAATCATGCCGGGTATGATACCACCAATAAGCCAAGTACCGGCCAAAGCACCCACAAACAACAAAATTAAAATCGCTCCGGTGACCGATTTGAGGTTGTCTGCCACCTTGTCGAGCATGGTTTTGTAGGAGTGTTTCTGTGCAAAACCCACTAGGGCTGCCACAGCACCGCCTACCAAGAGTATAAACTGGTTAGACCCACCCAAAGCATCGTCCCCATAGACCCAGACATTGACTGCCAACAGCACTATGAGTACCAAAAGCGGCATAAGAGCCGTGCGGAGAGAGAGTGGTTGTGCGTTTTGTTTTTCCATCACAATACAATGTTAGGAAAAAACCGTGAATATGCTTTTGGTGTATTTATTTTGGATTTAATCTTAATCGCACCGATATGTTGACAGTTTCTGCAATCTGTTTGTGTACCAATTTGGGAATTTCAATGGCGTAATCTTCTGACCGAACTGAAAAATCGGCCGACAACAAAAGCTGTTCTCCTTGATAATGGATTGTTACGGGTAATTCTATGTTTTGGGTAACCCCGTGCAGGCTTAACGCACCTGTCAGGTTCAGTTTTTGTGGGCCGTCATTGAGTTTGGAAGAGTCAAAATCTGCGATAGTACCCTTGAAACTGGTTTTGGGGTATTCGTGGCTTTCGATATAGTTCTCGTTAAAATGTTCTTCCATCAGAGCCACGCGAAAACGAAATCCGCGCACCAACGCCAAAGCGGCAAATTCTCCCGTTTGGGTGTCAAAAATGGCTGTGGTGCCATCGTTGGTGGCTTTGATAGGTTCGAAAGTGGGGACAGAAGCCTCAAACGTAATTTCACCCGAACGGGTCATATATTGCCCTTGGGCTGTAGAAACCTGCGGAAGTAGCCACAAGACAATGGTGGCGAGAAATGTGAGATATGTGTGACGCATTATTTTTTCTTTAAATAGCGGTTCTAAATTAATGCTTATTCCTGAAAGCCGTCATCCAGCCATTGCTGAACCAGATCACGGGTGGCTTTGGGCAACAATCCGGCAGGCGGCATGGGGGCACTTTCGTTGTTCATACGCTGAATTAGATTTTCATTTTCAACCGCAAAACGCACTTGGGTATAGGTCGTAAGCGCATTGGGCGCGCCGTTGGTAGTGGGGTCGCTATGGCAAGATACACACGAATTGCTCATGATGGGGCGCATGTGTGTCGCATAGGTAATAAGGGCAGGCGGATCGGGTTCGATGGGAATCAGATCGTCTTGGGTATCGGAGGCGCATCCGGCTACAAAAAGCAACGCCAATATCGGGGTGAATGGGGTAAGATAGGGTCTCATAATGAACGAATGTACAAAACATAAGCCAAACAAAATGTTAATCTTTGGCCTGAAAATCAATAATTTATGTACATTTGAAGAAGTACCCCAACAGATGAGCAAGTTTAAAATCCTTTTTTTCTCCCTTTGTGTAGTCGTTCTTGCCTTTTTGGTATACAGATATATGTACAAAGACCACAGGGATATTTCCAAAGAAAAAGCCCAATACGATCTGACAGCGGTGGCCCTTGCTTCGGCTTTTGGAAAGGATTACTATGCCGCTACGGACAAATACCTCAACCAAACCCTAATCGTCCGAGGTAGCATCACCGAAATAGAACCCCAAGCCCTGATCCTTGACAACAGGGTTTATATAACCACAGAAACCCCTCTGGGAGCAGCACCAATTCTTGGCACAACGGTGGCCGTGAAAGGCCGATGTATCGGCTATGACGAGCTTTTGGAATGGGTCAAAATCGACCAAGCCGCACTCATAGAATAATCTTATATGAACAAAACTTTACTTTTTTTACTCTTATTCTCCTTACCTCCTTTAACCGCCCAAGACGAGTTTGACCACGCCCGTAGCGGTGACTTAGAGGCCTTAAAAACACTGATTAACGCTGAGCCCGACTTGGCGCATAGCACCAATGAGCAGGGGTATAGCCCCCTGATTTTGGCTTGTTATTACGACCAAACAGAAGTAGTCAGCTATTTGCTCGATAGCTGTCAAGTAGATATCAATGCTGGTAGCGGTATGGGCACGGCCCTGATGGCCGCTGCTGTTAAAAGAAACACCGATTTGGGCTTGTTGCTGTTGTCTCACGACGCAGACCCCAACCTGACCGATGCCAATGGCGCCACTGCTTTGCACTACGCCACCATGTTTCAGCTCGAAGAACTGATTGCCGCTTTGGTTGCAGCAGCAGCCGACCCAAATATCAAAGACAAAACCGGAAAATCACCCATGGACTATGCGGTGATGCACAACAACCATAACATTCTCAATCTTTTTAAAACCCAATAATCACGAACACATCTATTTTTAAATTTTTTAAAATGAAAACTTTGCTTGGAAGCCTTTCAGCCTTTATGCTGTCCTTTACGGCCTTTGGCCAAACCTATAGTACCGGAGAGGTCACGCTTACCACCGGATTTACTGTCGAAATCGAAGTCAATACCACAACGAATATTGTTACCATGACCCTTATTGGGCCTGACAACCGATGGCTAGGCGTGGCTTTTGCCGCAGCTGGAAAAGATATGGGTAGTCTAGGAGACGATGTGGTGGTCTATAACAACAGTGGTTTACAAGATCGAAATATGCCTGAGGGAAACGGTACTCCCAACATAGATGTTGCCCAAGACTGGACTGTTTCGTCTGACACAACTTCGGGGGGCGTACGAACCATTGTGGCCACTCGTGCACGCGATACGGGAGATGCCAATGACTATGTTTTTCCGAATTCAGCCCAGCCTCAATCCATAATGTGGGCTTTGGGTAGTGGATTGAGTTTTGGTTATCACAATGCTAAAGGCCCAGGTATGTTAAATTTCGTATTGAGCTCAGAGAGTGTTGCCGATTTTTCTTTTGAAGTCTATCCCAATCCGGTTCAAGACCGTTTGCAGTTGCTTTTTGGCCAAGCTTTGCCCAACGCCGAGGTGGTGTTGCACAACAACCTGGGTCAGGAAGTGATGCGCCACACGGTAGGAGGCACCGAAGCCGAATTGGACACTTCTTCTTTGGCACCGGGTATGTACCTCTTGCAGTTGCGCAGCGAAGGCCGCCAAGCGGTAAAGACTTTAGTAAAGGAGTAAGTCCATATTATAATCATTAAAAGACCCTATCTTTGAAAAAATAGGTTGCTATGCGCATACACAAATTACTGTTTCTTACTTGTATTTTTAGCTCGGGTGTTTACGCCCAAAATGATCTCCTAGCCGATTTGGAGGCC
>JBMYLY010000038.1:0-14555 GCA_049596815.1 Flavobacteriaceae bacterium
TTTGGACAATCCCGCTAAAGAAAATTGTTTTTCAGCATTGAGCCAGGATTTGGGAGCTTTCTTTTCATATAGAAGATAGTGTATTACATGTTGGCGTACCCATTCTTCAGGAGTAAGGGAAACAAATTTTTTGCGAATAACATCGAATATTTGCCGTCCCTTTTCACTATTTTTGATACGAAACTGATATGTGTCAAATGCGAGTTTGATCATATTGCAAAATTGATAAAAAAGCTTTGAATTCCCTCCAAAGTATTTTAACGGATGTTAAGGATAAAAAGTTTTCTCCCGTCTATTTCTTAATGGGAGATGAGCCTTATTTTATCGATATCATTGAAAAAGCTTTGTCTGAAAACGTACTTACTGAAGAGGAAAAGGCTTTTAATCAAACTTTGTTTTACGGAAAAGACTCAAATATTCCTGACATTGTTGATGCATGTAAACGCTATCCGATGATGGCAGAGCGTCAACTGATTGTTGTTCGTGAAGCGCAAGAATTGTCTAGAGCTGTCGAAAAGTTGGTGGACTATGTGGCACAACCTCAACCTTCTACTGTGTTGGTGGTGTGTTATAAATACAAATCTTTAGACAAGCGTAAAAAGCTTTATAAGACACTTCAGGAAGGTAGTGTGATTTTTGAAAGCAAAAAGCTCTACGAAAATCAAGTTCCAGATTGGATCCAACGTTGGGTCAAAAACCGCAAAAGATCTATTAATACAAAAGCATCGCATCTGTTGGTGGAGTGCTTGGGTACAGAATTAAGCGCCATAGAACGGGCACTTGATAAATTGATGTTGTTGGTTGCTTCAGGAGAAGAAATTACTGAAAATCACATTGAAAAACATATAGGCTTTAGTAAAGATTACAACAATTTTGAGCTTCGCAAAGCATTGGGTTCAGGAAATGTGGCTCATGCGCAACGTATCTGTAAGTATTTTTCACAACACCCGCGTCAGCACCCAATCGTTGTTACGTTGTCTACACTTCACAGTTTTTTTATGCAACTTTTGCAGTACCACGCATTAGAAGATCGCAAGCCCAATCATGTGTCTCGCGTATTGGGCATCCGTCCGTTTTTCGTTTCTGAATACCAGCAGGCTGCCCGCAGATATCCTATGAAATCATTGGCTTTTATACTGGGAAAAATCAGAGAAACTGACATGCAAGCCAAAGGAGTAGGAATAGGTGCTGTGAGCCACGGGGACTTGCTTAAACAACTTGTCAACGAGATAGGAGGCTAGCGAAGCTCAGGATAATTATTTGGGTCTGCTTCGTGAAGTATGGAGTAGGCTGCCTCAACAATGTCATCCGTAGAAGGCTTCGAAAAATAATCTCCATCAGAACCATAAGCTGGTCTATGCGCTTTAGCGCTCAACAATTTGGGTGGGCTGTCCAATAGTTGAAACACTTGCTGATTTTCTAACAATTGACTTAAGATATAGGCGGTTCCTCCACCGGGTACATCTTCATCGACTACCAAAAGGCGGTTTGTTTTGGAGATGCTATTCTTTATGTCCTCCTTGCGGTCAAATGGGAGTAGGCTTTGTATGTCTATTACCTCTGCATCAACACCCATTTGTTTCAATTCTTCTGCAGCCTCCATGACAAGTCGTAGGGTAGATCCATAAGATACTATGGTCAGATCTTTTCCTTGACGCAGGGTCTCAACTACGCCCAAAGGGACTGTAAAAGATCCTAAATTCTTGGGCATAGTCTCTTTTAGCCTGTAGCCATTCAATGATTCAATGACCAGTGCAGGGTCTTCACCCTGTAAAAGGGTGTTGTACATACCAGCGGCTTGTGTCATATCCCTAGGAACGAGCACATACATCCCTCGCAACAAGTGAATGAGACCACCCATAGGGGAGCCAGAATGCCAAATACCCTCAAGCCTGTGGCCACGCGTACGAATGATCAGCGGCGCAATTTGCTTGCCGTGGGTACGATAGTGCAGGCTGGCCAAATCATCGCTCATGATTTGTAAAGCATACAATACATAATCCAAATATTGAATTTCTGCTATTGGACGAAGACCACGTAAGGCCATCCCAATACCTTCACCAATAATCGTGGCTTCACGAATCCCACGATCTGCCACGCGATGTACGCCAAATTTGCTCTGCAAACCTTCTAATCCTTGGTTTACATCCCCAATTTTGCCCGAATCTTCTCCAAAGATCAATAAGTTGTTATGCTTGTTGAGCAAGGCTTCGAAATTGTCACGCAATAGAATTCTTCCATCAACTCTTTTTGCGTTCTCATCATATGCAGGCTCTACTTGAGCGACATTTAAAGAGGAACTGGAGAATTCGTTGTACAGTTTGGCACTGAATTTAGGTTGTATTTCATCAGTGTAATGCTCGATCCAATCGGTGAGTTTTTTGTGATATTTACTTTGTAAACGAACAGATATTCGCAAAGCTTTTCGAGCAGTATTTGCAACTTTTTTTCGACTAGGAGCTTTGTCTTTTTCCAATTGAAGCGCAAGTTTTCCAATCGTGGTGTCATTAAAAAACTGAAGAATATTAATAAGCGCTTTTACTTCTTTGAATATAGGTGATAAACTGTCTGACCATGCTGTATTTTTGGCTTCTTTTGCTGTTTGCTCGGCAACTTTATCTATGGCATCAAGCTCTTCTGTGGTAGCTAAGTTGGAACGCACAATCCATTCTCTGAATCGCAGGTTGCAATCGTGTTTTTGTTCCCATTCCAAGCGCTCTTTGGATTTGTAGCGTTCATGAGAACCCGATGTGGAGTGTCCAAGTGGCTGTGTGAGTTCGGTCACATGCACCAAAACTGGAATGTGATGATTGCGTGCCAACTGAGATGCCTTTTGATAGGTATCAATAAGAGCAGCATAATCCCACCCTTTGACTTCAAAAATTTCAAATCCTTTTTTTTGTGTAGTACGTTTAAAACCAAATAAGGCTTCAGAAATACTTTCTTTCGTTGTTTGATAGCTATTGTCTACAGAAATACCGTATCCGTCATCCCAAACGCTTATCACCATTGGGATTTGGTGTACACCTGCTGCATTAATAGATTCAAAAAACAAGCCTTCACTAGTACTGGCATTACCAATGGTGCCCCAAGCAACCTCATTACCGTTAACAGAAAATTTTTCATCCCTAAATGCTGACTCTTCTCGATACAACTTGGAAGCCATGGCCAAGCCCACGAGCCTCGGCATCTGAGCAGCCGTACATGACACATCAGAACTGGAATTGTAGCGGTCAGTTTGAGAAAGCCAATTTCCTTTAAGGTCTAAAAAATCGGTATTGAAATGGCCACCCATTTGTCGACCTGCAGACATAGGTTCTGCTTCAGGGTCTGTATGGGCATAAAGACCTGCAAACAATTGTTGTGGGGTCAGCGCCCCAAGTGCCATCATAAAAGTTTGGTCTCGGTAATATCCAGAACGGTGATCCCCTTTTTCAAAGGCTTTGGCCATAGCCAGTTGGGGCAATTCTTTTCCGTCGCCAAAAATCCCAAACTTTGCCTTTCCGGTCAGTACCTCTTTACGTCCCAATAGGCTTACAGCACGGCTTGTACTAGCGATTTTATAATCCTCTAACACTTCCTTTTTAAAAGACTCAAAAGAAATTTTAGATGTAAGTTCTTTTATCATAGGGACCCAAAAGGAGTGCAAATTTACAAAATTCAGATCGCAATTGCCAATCTGGGTTCAACAGCTCAAAACCAAGATCTTGTAAACAAGCCAAATAGTTCCTCTGGATCGGCAGCCAAAGTAAATCGAATTTTAGATGCGTATTGATGGTCATCTACTTCCCAGCCCAAATTCGAATATACTGGAAAATAGAGCTGTAAATAGTTCTGGACGATATTGATTCCCAAACCAGCGTCGTAGATAAAGGTGGTAGGATTGCTTTTGTTTTTAACAACTCCTAGGTCCGTATATGCCTCTAAGGCGCGCCAAAGGGTAGTAGATAGGTTTGTTGTTAATATCCATTTATCAGCTTGGGGAATATCTAAAAACGACTTGAAACCGCCTTCAGCCATGACAAACTGTTGACTGTAAAAACCACTGTTCTCTGACCTTCCAAAAAGATTGTAGTTAAATGCATAATCATTTACTCTAGAAACACCAAAATTGTAAAATGCACCATTATTATTATTAAGAAAAGCACCCCCAAACACACGAAAATAGAATTGCCTAGCTTCTCTGTAAAACTTTCGATGCGTATAAGAAAGACTTATTTTGGAAAACGCATTTCCAATTTGAAGCTCTGAATACAATGATTGAGTTTTTGCGCTGCTGTAATTGCTTTTGACATAGGAAATAGCACCCAAATCATAGCTGGGCAAAGATGTCTTTTGCATATCATTTTCTCTATCGAGGGAGATATAACGCACGCCAACTGCCGACCTGCGATTGTCGTTGATTCCGTAAGGTCTGAACAACCAACTTATTGATGGAGAAAACCTGTAATAGCGTAGCTCAGGGGCATAGTGATAGCTTTGAAAAGACAATCCATATTGTATTTGACTCAATGACTTGTCTTGATAGTACTTTCTAAAAAACATTTTAGCGTCTCCATTTAAGTTATTCCCTTTTGTGGAGTATTGAGGCGATACACTTAAAAACAAAGGATGTTTCATAGCTAAGCCATTGTTAATCATCATACCCGCCAACAAACCATCGTAAGCATTAAAACTTAAATCAGGCACTACAAACCATTGCTTTGCATGACTTGTCGGAATGTCTTCGAAAAAACTAATTTTTGTTTTTCTTCGAACTTTATGGGAAAGAGATGTAAAATTATTGTTGTTTAGATTTATTTCAACAATATCTTGATCAGGGTTGATTACCAAAAAATCCGCAAAATTGTTGTCTAAGCGTAGGTTTTGCGTATACAATCCACCCGACATCCACATGGTATGCACTAATGAATCTCCTTTATATAGCGCCAATGGAATAGGCGCTTTTGATTGGGTTCGATTGATGATCTCATAAACGGTTTCGTTGTTGTTTTCTCGCTTGGCTTTGAGTACATAATCTACCAATCCGGTTTCTGACAGATACCCATCAAAAAACCATGTGGCTCTATTGTTTGTAACATTTGTAAGCAGATTTTGAAAGGATTTTTCATGTAAAACTTTGTCCTGATTTTGGGCAAAATATGACTGAATACTGTGGTCAACCACATCTCCTTCAGATTTTTGCATCAGTCTTAAACCAAGACCGACTCTGGCTGGATTGGTGATTTTTCGATTGTATTTAGACAATTTTTCTTTCGGAGTGTCTAAAGGCTGGGTAACATTTTGTCGTGTAGCAAAACCTGCCAATAATACATGTCTGTCATTAAAATACGCTTTTGAAAACTCATAATTTTCAAAACCAGGAATATCGTCCAAATTACCCAACATTTTTAAGCCTGATCGATGGGTGTCAACATATTTCATAAAGAGGTACTGAGCCATACCATCCACCAACCAAGGTTGATTTCTATAGGTGGTACGGGTGTTTTCGTAAACCAAATTATATATCAATGTTTTGGCCATCTTAAGACTTAGGATTTGATGCTTTGGTAAGGGTTTTAGCGTATCGTAAAGCAATTCTAACCCAACAATCGGGTGATTGTTGTAAGATGCCGATTGTAAAAACCAAGATTGTTTATTTCCAATTGGAAAATAAGAAGCCACAAAGCCCAATAGTTGCTGTAAATCCTCTTTCGCTTTTTCGAGATGGATTGATTTGTCAGCTAGGTCTGTGACAAATTCAAATTTCCCAATAGTGAGCGTATCAAAGTCGGACTGATGTTCAAGCTCAAGAGCTATTTTTTTAACATTTTTTTGCTTACCAATCCAATTAGCAACCTTACCATCAACCGACTTTGATCCTGAGACTGAAATGGCCATTTGCATTTCTTTTGGATAGCTAAATGACAATTGATGTGTTGCTGGTTGAAGACTTATGTCATCAAATCCAAGGTTTGAATCGAGTGCCCACGTGCCATCACTGTGCAAATACGCAAAGAGCAATTGCCAATTGTTAAGCATGAGTTCTTTTTTGTTTGAGATACCATAGCCTGTAAAACGATCGCTAGGAAGTTTTAAGATGTAGTCAGTAAAGAGTGATAAGCTCGTTCCAGGAGATATACCTTCAGTGATTTCCAACTCAATTATATCGGGCTGATTTTCAACACGTTTCCATACGAGTGCTCGACCCTGTGAAGAAAAATTTAGAATGTTTGTGTATCCCTTGTCGGAGGTGGATGATTTTTCAAAACGAAAGTCATAATCATCAGAAAGTTTTTTTGACAAGGGAGATGCTGTACCTGTGTAAGCGTTGTTCCAATCATAAATGTAGATTTTGTGAAGTGTTGAATTGCTATGGTTGAAAAAAACCATCTTTTGACGTACTTCAATCTGTTTTTGATCGGGAAAAAAATTGGCTACGGCTTTATATAAATGTTGACCTACCAATAGGTTAGAAAACAAAAGAAGCCCAACTACAATAGGGTTAAGTTTCATTAGAAATTGGGGCCAGTATCTTCGTTAGTATAGAATTTTTCTAAAACAGCTATGACCTCATCTGCTGTATCCACACACGAAAACAGTGCAAGGTCTTCTTTGCTTATTTTTTTGTTTTCTAGTAGGGTCATTTTGATCCACTCCATCATTCCAGACCAAAAAGAAGTGCCTACCATGATGATGGGGAATTTCTTGATTTTAAAGGTCTGAATGAGCGTCAAAGCCTCAAACAACTCGTCGAGGGTGCCAAAGCCACCAGGCATGACAATAAATGCCTGTGAGTATTTTACAAACATCACTTTTCGGACAAAAAAGTAGTCGAAATTTATGGACTTGTCATGATCTATGTATGGGTTGTTGTTTTGTTCGAACGGCAATTCAATATTGAGTCCAACAGAAACCCCTCCTGCCTCTTGCGCCCCTTTGTTTGCAGCTTCCATGATTCCGGGACCACCACCAGTGATCACACCAAAACCCAGCTTCACAACACGTGCGGCTATGTTTGTGGTCAGTTGGTAATCGGATTCTTCAGGTTTGGTGCGTGCAGAGCCAAAAATAGACACACAGGGATTGAGCAAGCCCATTTGTTCAAAACCATTGACAAATTCGCCCATGATTTTAAAAAGCATCCAAGAATTTTTGGTTTTGAGCTCGTTTAGACCTTTTCCGTTGTTTTCTATCATAATTTTAACAAACTAATTTAATTCTTTTTTTAAATACTTTCCTGTGTGGCTGATTTTTTCTTCAGTCACTTTTTCAGGCGTCCCTTCGACACAAATTTCTCCTCCGTTTACACCTCCTTCTGGGCCAACATCGATTATATAATCAACTGTTTTTATGACGTCCATATTGTGTTCTATGACCAAAACCGTATTGCCTTTATCTACCAGTTTTTGAAGTACTCCTAATAAAACCCTGATATCTTGAAAATGAAGGCCCGTTGTGGGTTCGTCCAAAATATAGAAAGTATTTCCTGTGTCCTTTTTGGAAAGTTCTGTGGCCAGTTTGATACGCTGTGCCTCTCCACCCGAAAGTGTGGTCGATTGCTGTCCCAGAGTGATATATCCAAGTCCAACATCCTGAATGGTTTTTAGTTTTCTGTAGATCTTAGGGTAAGGTTCAAAAAACGCACAAGCCTCATTGATGGTCATGTTCAGCACATCGTTGATGTTTTTGTTACGATATCTGATTTCCAAAGTTTCTCGGTTAAAACGTTTTCCCTGACAATCATCACAATGCACATATACATCGGGTAGAAAATTCATTTCTATGGTTTTAAGGCCGGCCCCTTGACAGGTTTCACATCGACCGCCTACCACATTAAAACTAAATCGTCCGGGTTTGTAGCCACGAATTAGAGATTCAGGCGTTTTGGCAAAGAGACTTCTTATTTCACTAAAAACACCTGTATAAGTAGCCGGATTGCTACGGGGTGTTCTTCCTATGGGCGCTTGGTTGATGTCGATGACCTTGTCTATGTGTTCTAAACCACTGATTTTATTATAGGGTAGGGGTGTTTTGACTCCGTTAAAAAAATGATTGTTGAGAATAGGGTATAGGGTTTCGTTGATCAAAGTTGATTTGCCACTACCTGATACGCCTGTGACCCCAATCATCAATCCCAAAGGAAAAGCAACATCTATGTTTTTTAAGTTGTTCCCACTGCAGTTGTGAAGTTTGAGTACATTTCCATTTCCTTTTCTTCTCTTTTTTGGTATGTCAATTTTTTCCAAACCATTGAGAAAAGATGCTGTGGTATTTGTTAGTTTTTTAAAAGACTTGGGTGGGCCTTGAGCGATAACCAAACCTCCGTGCTTGCCAGCATTTGGACCTAAATCGATCAAAAAATCTGCCTGTTCCATCACCTCTTTATCATGTTCTACAACGATGACCGTATTGCCCAAATCACGTAAGGACAGCAAGGACTTAATCAGTCGATCGTTGTCTCTTTGGTGCAACCCAATACTTGGCTCATCTAATATGTACAACACACCTACCAATTGGGCGCCAATTTGAGTGGCCAATCTGATACGTTGAGATTCTCCACCTGACAAAGACTTAGAACTTCTGTTAAGAGAAAGATACTCCAATCCGACATCTATCAAAAACCGAGTCCTTTTTTGAATTTCATTGATAACACCACTAGCTATGGCTTTTTGTTTTTCAGATAGTTTTGAAGTGACATTTCCCACCCACAGATGGAGCTGTAGCAAATCCATAGCGGCTAAGTCAGCAATGTTTTTATCAGCAATTTTAAAATGCAAGGCTGTTTTATTGAGACGCGCGCCATCACAATCAGGACACTGGATTTCGTTCATGTAGGCTTTTGCCCAACGCTTAAGAGAAGCCGATTGAGCCTCTTTAAACTGAAGCTCTAAAAATGGTATGATGCCGTCATAATCGATGTTGTAGTCGCGTGTGACACCCAGCGATTTGGAAGCCACAGAAAAACGCTCTTTTCCTCCATGAAGAATTACATCCAAAGCTTCATTTGGAATTTTTGTAATCGGGTCTTTTAAGCTGAAACCGTATCGTATCGCTATGCTTTCAAGCTGTTTGAAAGTCCAATTAGGTTTCAACGGACCTATGGGTTTGATAGCCCCAGCCTCTATGGAAAGTGTCGGGTCGGGGATGAGATTATCGATGTCAACCTCGTGCACAACGCCTAGACCGCTGCATCTGTTACACATCCCTTTTGGAGAATTAAAAGAAAAACTATTAGGTTCTGGCTCTGGGTAAGCCATTCCAGTAGAAGGACACATCAGTTTTCGACTGAAATAGCGCACTTGCTCTTTGTCCATATCCCAAACCATCATGGTATCGTTGCCATGGTACATGGCGGTTTCCAAACTTTCTTTCAGCCTGTTGTTAGAAGTGGCCTTAGAGGCATCGGGAATCAATCGATCGATGACGATTTCTATGTCGTGGGTTTTGTATCGATCTATTTTAAAGCCAGGTGTAAGGTCTGTAAAATCACCATCTACACGAACTCTGGTAAACCCTTGTTTAATAATATTGGCAAACAATTCTCTGTAGTGTCCCTTGCGTGCACGAACCACGGGAGCTAAAAGAATGATTTTTTTTTGGTTGTATTGCTGAAGAATCAATTGCTGAATTTCCTCGTCGCTGTATTGCACCATCTTTTCTTGCGTGGCACTGCTATAAGCATCTGATGCTCGAGCGAACAACAAACGTAAAAAATCGTAAATCTCAGTAATGGTGCCTACAGTAGAACGAGGGCTTTTGCTAGTGGTTTTTTGCTCAATAGCTACCACAGGTGATAAACCATCGATTTTATCTACATCGGGGCGTTCCAACCCTCCAATAAACTGACGGGCATAGGCAGAAAATGTTTCTATATACCTTCGTTGGCCCTCTGCGTAAATGGTATCAAATGCCAATGATGATTTACCACTTCCCGAAAGACCTGTAATCACCGTCAATGCATCTCTAGGGATCGATACATCTATGTTTTTTAGGTTGTGCTCTCGAGCACCTTTTACGACAATTTTCTCCTCCATAAACCAAACACGCAAGATAGGGTTTTTGGAAGAAAAATGACAGCTAGGTGTACATTAATTATAATGCTTAAAGTGTGTTTGCAATCCCTCAAAAAATTGATAAAATGAAGTTTTGTAAAAATCGTAATCCTCAGTGAGAATCGCTACGGAAGTGCCCATGTCAGGCATGTTTTTTCTGCGAGACATCATCTGTAAAATAGCAGCCAATTCCTCCAATGAAGCGTATTTGTTAAGCCAGTCGTGTTTTTCCATGGCTAACAAATATCGTTGTGCAGATAAGGGCATATGAGATTTGTGATTATGTAAACTTTTCTGCACATCATAGCTGAACTCAGAAAGAGATTTTCCTGAAATAGACTCAAAATCAGAGGCTAAAAAATGATCATAAAATAAATCTACAATAACTCTCGAACGATGTCGATATGTGTCAAACAATGAAGTCCGCAATTTGCGTGTGATGGGGTGGGTATCAGTAAAAAGGTCTATTGCTCTGTGCATCTCAATTCCAGCACAAATGGAGGCAGATAAATTTTCCATATTCTTATTGGTCACATGATCACCTATAAAATTTCCCACCAATAGACCTTCATCATGATGTGAGAGAAACAAATGTGCCAAGTAATTCATCGGTCAAATATAATTCATAGGCAGACTATGTTTTATATCTTTGCGGCCTACATGACGCTAATTAATTCTATTTCGGGAATTCGTGGCACCATTGGTGGGGTAGCGGGTGCCAATCTGACACCTTTGGATGCTGTCCGTTTTGCCAGTGCCTATGGCGCGTGGTTGTTATCCCAATACACAAAAGCCCGTGTGGTAGTAGGTCGGGATGCACGTATTTCAGGACCCATGATACAAAGCTTGGTACAAGAAACTTTGGTAGGTCTGGGAATCGATGTCATAGACGTAGGGCTTTCTACAACACCGACTGTGGAAATGGAAGTGGTACGCCAGTATGCCCAAGGCGGAATCATACTTACTGCGAGTCACAACCCAAAGGCTTGGAATGCGCTAAAACTTTTGGATGCCTCAGGTGAGTTTTTGGATGCAAAAGCCGGTAAAACCATCACCGAGATAAGCCAACAACTTGACCAAATAGCCTTTGCTGAAGTAGATGCGTTGGGAAATATTCACAAAGAAACGCAAGCGCTACAACACCACATCGATGCTGTTTTGGCATTGCCTTTGGTACAAACAGACAACATCCGCTCTCAATCTTTTAAAGTGGTGGTTGACGCTGTCAATTCGAGTGGCGGTGTGGCCGTTCCTTTATTGTTAGAGGCCTTAGGAGCTGAAGTTGTCCCTATACATTGTGAGCCTACAGGAGATTTTCAACACAACCCTGAACCTTTAGCCCAACATCTGACAGATTTGTCTGATGCGGTAAAATCACATCAAGCAGACTTAGGCATTGCCGTAGATCCCGACGTAGACAGATTGGTTTTTATGGACGAAAACGGAGTGTTGTTTGGAGAAGAGTATACCCTTGTGGCATGCGCTGATTATGTGTTGTCAAAAACTCCGGGAAACACGGTTTCTAACCTTTCTTCAACGCGCGCTTTGGCCGAGGTTACAGAAAAATACGGTGGTCAATATCGAGCCAGTGCCGTCGGAGAGGCACATGTAGTGGCTGCCATGAAAGAAAGCCAAGCTATTATTGGTGGAGAAGGCAATGGCGGGGTGATTTACCCTGAACTCCATTACGGAAGAGATGCCTTGGTGGGTATTGCACTCTTTTTGTCTTTATTATCTGAAAAATCTTGCAAGGTTTCTACATTGAAAAACAGCTATCCCAACTGGGTCATGCGTAAAGACAAACTTCCACTTGATCATTCTAAAAATGTTGACGGATTGTTAGCAGCTATGTCTAAACATTTTATTAGCGAAAAAGTAACAACTATCGATGGGGTAAAGGTAGATTTTAACCACGGTTGGGTTCATTTACGTAAGTCCAACACCGAACCCATCATACGAATTTATGCGGAAGCCAAAACCGAATCCGAATTGGATGACTTGGTGAGGGAAGTCAAAAAAATACTTTCATCTTATTAGGACTTCATAAATTTGAATCGGTTGTGTGACCAGAGGTAGTACTTTGGATTTTCTCTGATTTGATTTTCTAGTTCAATGGTAAAAGCGTCCGTGATGGCATTTTCTTTTTCTTTTTTGGGATCAAGCGAAAGGGTGATTAGATCGGTTTCATAATAACCTCTTTTCACCTTACGCACCTTGGCCATTAACACAGGTATGTCATGTTCTTTGGCAATGCGCTCAGCACCAGTGAAGACGGGAACAGATGCCCCTAAAAAATCCCTGAAATAGGTTTTTGACTTCACTCTTGGGGATTGATCACTTGCAAATCCGTAGAGCCCCAAGTGATTGTCAGATTGATGTTGTTGAATGGCTCTAATGGTGTCTCTTCTCGGAATCAAAAAGGCTCCATAGCGCTTGCGTGCTTTTCGAATTAATTTATCAAAATGTGGATTGGATAAAGGGGTATAAATTCCATAGGCCGTATGATTGGAATAATAACCTAAAGATAACAACCATTCATAGCTAGCGTAATGTCCACACATGGTAATAACCGATTTGTTTTGGGTGGCCATTGACAAAAGCAGTTCCGTATTGTGCACTACAAATCGTCTTTGTATTTGTTTTTTAGACATAGTTAGGGACTTAAAGGTCTCTAAATACATATCACAAAAATGACGGTAAAACGCTTTTTCGATGGATTTGCATTTCTTTTCATCATCACCATATCCTGCAATAGACAAATTCTTACGAACCATTTTTCGTCTATATCTAATAATGTGGTAGAGAAAAAAGGAAAGACCGTCAGAGAATGCATAAAGCAATCTAAACGGCAATAGTGCAATACCATAAATCAAAGGAAGACTTACAATGAAACCGATTAATTGCATGGAAGTTGGGTTGCTTTTGTGGTTGTTTTATTGGTTATCAAAGATATATATTTGAAAACAAAGCCAACTCGATATGCAGACACTTTGGGGAATTATTTTAATAAATGTGATGTGTTCATATTACGGATTCAAGAATTCTTCATTTTTTGACCGCTATAAGTTTTATGTAGATCGCATCACGAAAGGGGATACCATTAGACTTTGGTCCTCAGGTTTTTTACATGTAGATACTACACATCTAGTCTTTAACATGTTTACACTATTTATCTTTGGCAGGGTAGTACTTCTTCAGTTAGGAGCCCCGTTGTTTGTGGGCTTGTACCTTTTTTCACTTTTTGTTGGGAATTATTTCACCTATCGCAACCACATTAGAGAATCTCATTACACGGCTGTTGGAGCAAGTGGGGCGGTTTCGGGAATCGTGTATGCCTCAATCCTTTTGTTTCCTGAAATGAAATTGGCATTATTAATATTCCCCATACCCTTGCCCGGTTATGTTTTTGGGATTGGCTATTTATTGTACAGCCTTTTTGGAATGAAAAAACAATTGGGAAACATAGGTCATGCTGCACATTTTGGAGGTGCAATAGCAGGACTATTAGGCGTATTAGTTTTGAAACCGGAACTTCTTTTCAAGGAAACCCTACTTGTGGTGGTTTTATTAGTGCCTGTAGTAGCCTATGTAATACTCAAGAAAAGAGGAGCATTATGATTGACTTAGAGACTGCCCAATCAGTGCTGTTAACTCGTTGACATCGCGACCGCGATAGATTACAACACCATTTGCATCTAACAAAAACAACTCAGGGATGGCATTCACACTGTAGGCCTTAGCGATGGGTTCGTTCCAGTATTTAAGATTGGAAACATGTGACCATTTCAAATTGTCCGCTTCGATCGCCTCTTTCCATTTGTCAGCATCTCTGTCAAGAGAGACACTAATCATGCTGAGACCGTTCGATTGGAATTGGTTGTACATCTCCACCAAACGATCGCTTTGCATACGGCATGGTTTGCACCAAGAGGCCCAAAAGTCAATTACAGTAAGCTTGCCTTTTACTTCATTCAAGGACAATTGTGTACCGCTCGGGTTTGGTGCTTTAAAATCGGGAGCCACAGCTCCCACACCGGGGGCGGGCTGACTAGAATTTTTATTGGTGTCACTTGGGTATAGGAGTTCAGTAATATTTTGTCCGGATTTGGTAGCTTTAACAGACCCAGACAACCCCTCAAACAATTCTTTTCCTTCATCTTGTTGTATAGCTTGATTGGCCAACAGTTGTTGAAGGATAAGCGCAGAAATGTAGGATTTAGGATTGTCACTTACAAATGAAATTTCAAAGTCTTGCAAATCACCTCGCATTTCCTCAAATTGCTCCTGCAAGTCGGTTAGCAAGAGACTGTCTTTGGCAATCATGGCATTGCGCATTTCATTTTGTATACCCATCAACTCGTCAATGTAGGTCATAGATTCTTTTCTGTAATTATAAAATTCTTCGTTGGAAGAAGTGCCTCTAATGCGAGATGTCCTAATGCTATCTTTATAAGCCTCAACAGAAATAGATCCTGGTTCAAAGACCACGGGTAGCACATCACGGATACCCTCAAAAAAAAT
>JBMYLY010000039.1:0-13654 GCA_049596815.1 Flavobacteriaceae bacterium
AAACGACCCATTGTGAAAAGCCTTACAATTGCGCTCTACAGAAAAACAAGCAGATAGCAGAATGCAGAGAAAGGGAAATAAAAAGAATGTCTTTTTCATATGCCAATATTGATGGCAAATTTAACCCTTTTGCTGATAGGTTTGAAAGCTTCCGTCTTTGTGAAATATTACAATTCTGTCTATCATATAACTCGCTTCTGTTATTGTTTTTGCAGTTTGGATATCGGTTACATTTTCATTAGTAGCTAATGATTCCGCCTTTTTTTCAGTAGTTGACAGGGTAGGGGTGTCTGCTCCCAACAATAACCATTGGGGAGAAACATGTGGAAAAGCCAGGAGGGTTTTTAAAATAAAGTCTAAACTGGGTTTGTTGCGCCCAGACAACACATGCGAGATGGAAGACCGTTGCACGCCAATGGCATCGGCGAAAGCAGCAGAACTTAGCTGTTGTTCTTGAATAATTTGATGGATACGCGCTACGATTTCCGTCATGTTACAAATGTAAATATTTTTAAAATTAAAGCTTGACTGGGTTAAATATACTAATTAATTATAAAACTTATTTAACCACATTACCTGCACTAATACTTTATATATAGTTTATAACTATCTAAAAACAAGCAATTTAAATAGCGTAAAGAATAAATTGTTTACAAAAGTTAAAAGAGCCAAGCCTTTCAGTAGTCAGGTTGTTGTCATTTGTAACCATTGAATTGTTTACGATTGTAACCGAACTTGTTTTTAAATTTGCAAACACAATGAGCAAGCCACATTCAAATTACAGCGTTCAGACGCTTTCGGGTAGATATATCACTCTCAATGATATTGAGCCCTTACTCGCTCTTTATAATGCAAATGAAATATCCAAAAGTGTTCAAGGTTTGCCTTTATATCGCATTGAATGGGGTTCGGGACCTGTAAAGATTTTTATGTGGTCACAAATGCATGGCAATGAATCCACGACCACAAAAGCGGTTTTTGACTTATTGGCTTACCTCAATTCAAATCCTTCTTACCAAACTCAGATTTCCTTACGAATACTACCGATGGTCAACCCAGATGGTGCTGTTGCCTACTCCAGAAATAATGCCAACGATGTTGACCTCAACAGAGATGCAAAGCAGCTATCTCAACCTGAAAGTCAATTCTTGCGGGACGAGTTTGATGATTTTAAGCCTCACTATGCATTTAATCTTCACGACCAACGAACTATGTATGGCGTTGGAGACAAACCTGCAACGATATCCTTTTTGGCGCCTTCTGCCGATGAAAACCGGCTATTTGGTTCCAGCCGCACCCAAGCAGCCTCTTTGATTGCTCAGGTTGCTAAAAGGCTATATGCTCATATACCCAACCAAATTGGGAGATATGATGATGCCTTTAATCCCAATTGCACAGGGGATGCCTTTCAGGCTGCAGGCGTACCTACTTTGTTGTTTGAAGCAGGTCATTATCAGGATGATTACGAGAGAGAGGATACACGTAAATTTGTTTTTTACGCCCTTCAATACGCATTAGACGCCATTGTGCAGCATAAATCCTCTGATTTAGATACGTATCTCCAGATTCCGGAAAACGCAAAACGCTTTTTTGATGTATTGATAAGAGATACAGCCTACAATGTTAATGGTCAGCTTAAGCAAGGAGACATCGGAATAAATTTCAAAGAAGTTATTCAAGGTGGAAAATTTACGCTGAAACCCGTCTATGCTTCCGAGGGTGACTTATCTAACCACAAGGGTCACAGAGAAATTGGAGCTGTAAAGACTCACTTGATTAATTATGCATTTAACAAATCCGCACAGGATTGTTTATAATACACATATTTAACCTTTATTTAATAACGATTATTGGGTTTTGATGCATATTATTTAATAATTTTTTATTTTCTTTGCAAAAAAATTAATAATGGCAAAGATAAAACTAGACGAAATCGACCATCAGATACTTGATATTCTGATAGATAACATGCGCACACCGTTTACGGATATCGCAAAAAAATTACTTATTTCGGCCGGAACAGTGCATGTGCGGGTTAAAAAAATGGAAGAAGCCGGCATCATAAAAGGTTCTTCTCTAACATTGGACTACAAAAAACTTGGATATTCTTTTATTGCATATGTTGGAATCTATTTAGAAAAGACCCATCAAACCAAATACGTTTTGGAACGTCTTTCTGAAATTCCCAATGTCACTGTAGCACACATAACCACAGGAAAGTTCAATATATTCTGTAAGGTGCGTGCCAAGAGTACTGATCATGCTAAAGAAATAATTTTTAGTATTGATGATATTGATGGAGTTTTGCGTACAGAAACCATGATTTCATTAGAAGAAAGCATCAACGACAAAAAACGTCTGATGCACACTATTTTTCAAGAATTATAAGAGGATATTAATCAACACACCAACCCTCTTACAGTCGTTTGAGGGTTTTTTTAAGTCATAACAATACAAGTGTCAAGAAAAACAAAAATAGAACGATTCGAAACAGATGTTTTGTCCAAGTTTAACCTTTACAACAGCGTCTTTTCAACCTTACCCTATTCTGAAATATCTAGAACAGCTACGGTGTTACCGTTGTTTGCAGACTTTTGTAAGCAGAGCTATAAGAGAGATAAAAGTCCGAAAGACATAGTAGATGATTTTTTCGCTCAATATTTTCCAGATGATTCCCCACAAGAAAATATCGATATGCTGTTTCGGTTTATTCAATTTATTGAGCGTCAGGTGGTATTATTTGATGCGATAGAGGATGCAGCATTCACAACCATCAACAATCCAAGTGGCAGAGGTACCCTGCGCAGTTCAAAGGAAGAGGCTTTGGAAAATGATGCTACGGATGCGTTAAAAGAATATTTGAGTAGTTTTAGAGTACGTCCTGTGCTTACGGCACACCCAACTCAGTTTTATCCAGGTTCTGTTTTGGGTATCATCACAGATCTGTCTGAGGCCATCAAACACAATGACTTACCGACCATAAAAACACTACTGGCTCAGTTAGGTAGAACCCCTTTCTTTAAAAAAGAGAAGCCCACCCCTCTCGACGAGGCCAACAGTTTGATGTGGTATTTGGAAAACGTGTTTTACCATTCAGTAAGCACCATCTACCAGTACATCAAAAACAATATTTTTGACGGCGAGCCCTTTGATAACCCATTGATCAATTTGGGATTTTGGCCCGGAGGAGATCGCGACGGCAATCCATTTGTAACTACAGATATCACACTCAAAACAGCCCAGGGATTGCGTAGTAGCATTATCCGTAATTATTACCGAGATGTAAGAAGATTGCGAAGAAGGTTGACCTTTAAAAAGGTGGAGCCCATTATTATTGATGTTGAAACCAAACTTTACAACAGTATTTTTTCAAAATCTTCCTTACCTGAAATTTCACTAGATGAATTGTCCGGTAGTCTGCAAAAAATCTACAGCTTGCTAGTTGAGGAATATCACGGGATGTTTGCCAAAGATGTGGATGCGCTCATCAACAAAGTAAATATTTTCGGTTTTCATTTTGCCAGCTTGGACATACGTCAGGACTCCAGAGTGCATCATGCCGCTTTCTTGACTATTTTTAAAGAAGCACAAAATCAGGGGATCGTCGACAAGTCGATCGACTACGAAAAACTCAGTGAGGCAGAAAAAATTGATCTTTTGATTCAACTTGAGGGAGACCTATTGCCTGAAGTTTTCTCAGACGAATTGGTAAACAATACCCTTGGTTCTATTCGTGCCATCAAACAAATACAAGCTCAAAATGGACATTTGGGCTGCCATCGATATATCATTAGCAACAACCAAACGGCTCAGAATATTTTTGAGGTCTTTGCCATGTTGCGTTTGAGCGATTGGTCACAACCCGATGTGGATGTAGCTCCTTTGTTTGAGACGGTCACAGATTTGGAAATTGCACCTGCTGTGATGGACACTGTCTACAGCAACCCGCTCTACAAAGCACATCTGGCTCGTCGTGGCAACAAGCAAACCATCATGCTCGGCTTTTCTGACGGCACCAAAGATGGAGGCTATTTGATGGCCAACTGGAGTATTTTTAAGGCCAAGGAAGCCCTAACCGAGGTTTCTAGAAAACACGGTGTCAAAGCGCTGTTTTTTGACGGTAGGGGTGGCCCACCCGCTCGAGGAGGTGGAAACACCCACCAGTTTTATGCTTCTATGGGCGACAGTGTTGAATCGGATGAAATTCAGATTACTGTTCAAGGCCAGACCATTAGTTCGAATTTTGGAACCGTTGACTCCTGTCAGTACAACTTGGAGCAATTGCTGAGTTCTGGGATTGCCAACCGTGTATTTGACAATAAGAAATCTGAGTGGTCTCCGGAAGATCGCAAGACCATGAACGATTTGGCCAGTATCAGCTACAAGGCATACCAAGATTTTAAGGCACACCCTAAGTTTTTGCCATACTTGGAGCATATGAGTACGTTGCAATATTATGCCAAAACCAATATCGGAAGCCGACCCTCGAAGCGTGGGAAATCCAAAACACTCGATTTTTCAGCCCTACGTGCCATCCCATTTGTGGGCAGTTGGAGCCAGTTAAAACAAAATGTTCCTGGATTCTATGGGGTGGGTCTGTCTTTAGAAAAGTATGACCGTGAAGGCAAGTTTGACGATGTGGTTTCTCTGTATAAAAACAATGCTTTTTTTAGAACTTTGGTCTCAAACTCTATGATGAGTTTGACAAAATCTTTCTTTAAGTTAACGGCCTACATGCAACACGACAAAGAGTACGGTGCATTCTGGAAGTTGATTCATGAAGAATACGAGCGTTCCAAAAAATACTTACTCAAGCTCACAGGTCAGTCTGCTTTGATGGAAAATGAGCCCGCTGGAAAAGCTTCCATAGAGACACGAGAAAAGATCGTGTTGCCTTTGTTAACCATTCAGCAGTATGCGCTAAGACGCATCCAAGAGAGTGGATCTGATGAGGTATTGGAAAAAATGGTAACGCGCTCACTTTACGGCAACATCAACGCGAGTAGGAATTCAGCTTAGTCGAAATAGTAAGCGATGGCATCGTCTATGGCTGCCTCGTTGACAACCTGATCGATGACAGGATTCCCTATTGATTCAAGGAGTACAAAGCGCACGTTTCCCGAAAGATTCTTTTTGTCATGACGTAGCAAAGCTTTGATAGCTGAAATGTCCTCAGGGGTCAGGCTAACTTTTTGGTAAATAGAACCAAAAACCGACTTGATTCTATCTCTTTCTTCCTTACTTAGCCCTGTGGTTGTATGTGATAATTGCGCTTCCATAATCATTCCTATGGCTATGGCCTCTCCGTGAAGCAACCGTGTATAATTAGGGTGATCTAAGAAATAGGACTCGATTGCATGACCCAAAGTGTGGCCGTAATTCAAAATCTTCCGAAGGTTTTTTTCATAAGGGTCTTGCGCTACCACCTCTGCCTTGATTCCAATGGAATGAAAAATATGTTCACCAATTCCTTTGATGTCAGAATCGTAATCTGTTAGCTTTTCAAAATAAGCAGGGTCTTGTATAAGCCCATGTTTGAGCATTTCAGCATAGCCGCTTCTGAATTCACCTTTTGGAAGGGTGTTGAGAAAGACAGGGTCTACTAGTACAAAATCGGGTTCTTGAATGATGCCGATTTGGTTCTTTAGTTGGTCTAAATCGATTCCTGTTTTTCCACCTACCGAGGCATCTACCATTGACAATAGGGTAGTGGGAATATTGATAAAAGCAATGCCTCTTTTGTATGCACAGGCCACAAAGCCCCCCAAGTCCGTTACCACACCACCTCCTAAATTGATCAACAGGGCGTTACGGTCGGCACCAAATTCGGAAAGCTCACGCCACAGTTGGGTACAGGTATTGAGGTGCTTATTTTGTTCACCTGCTTTCATGACCAACAAAGTAAAATCACATTTAACTTTAGATCTAAAAACAGTTAAGCAATCACGATTTGTATTTGTGTCAGTAAGCACAAACACCTTACTGAAATCATTATCATTTAAAGCACTGACGAGTTTATCCCAGCCCGTTTCTTCAAAAAAAACACGACTTGATTTTGTCAACAAAGAAGTTGGATACGACATTGTGCAAAAGTAATTGAAATGTTTTATTTTTAACTGTTGTAAATAAAACATATATCCCCAATATGGACCATATATTTAACAATACCGCGGTGGCTTTTGCGCACAAAACCACCAAAGAACTTCGAAGGGCACGAATGCTATTTCTGTTGCTCTCTAAGATGTACATGGTACGGATTGGGCTCACTTTGTGGCAATGGTCCAAACGGATTCGCTTGCAAGAATTTTGGTATGTGGAGCGCATCGTATATCGCCACTTTTGTGCAGGCTCCAACCTGATGCAAACCGCAGCTGTGGTGCAACAACTCAAGAAATTTGGCATGAATGCCTACCTGAACTATGCGGTTGAGGATGTAAAAAGAGAAACCAAATTTGACGAAAATTGCGATAAGGTCATTGAGTTATTGCGGTTTTCAAAAGGAAAAGAAAACCTTCCTTTTGGGGTATTTAAACCCACTTCTTTTGGGGATGCTGAAATTTATGAAAAAATAAGTCGGGGCGATGCATTGTCTTTTGAGGAAAACCAAGCCTGGCATCGAACCGAAGCACGTTTTAGAAAATGTTGCAAGGTGGCTCACGAAGAAGGTTTGTCTGTGCTGATCGATGCCGAAGAAAGTTGGCTGCAGATTGCTGTCGATAGGCTTGTGGTGGCACTTATGGAAGAATTTAACAGCCAAAGAGCCGTGGTTTTTAATACGGTACAACTTTATCTAAAATCTGGTTTTACACGTCTTCAACAGATGCACCAAGCAGCCCAACAAAACAATTACCATTTGGGTTTAAAATTGGTACGAGGTGCCTATATGGAAAAAGAGCGTTTGCGTGCCAAAGCGCTGGAGTTGGAAAGCCCCGTTTGCGCTACCAAAATCGATTCTGACAATAACTTTAATAGAGCCGTATTGTATGGATTAGAACATATCGAAAACATTGCTTTGGTATTGGGTACTCATAATGAGATGAGCACTTATATGGCCATGGACACTATGAAGGCTCAAAAAATCAGCCCCGATGATAAAAGGGTATGGTTTAGCCAGCTCTATGGAATGAGCGACCACATCAGTTTTAATTTGGCTGCTAAAGGATACAATGTGGTCAAGTTTTTGCCTTTTGGCCCTATGGATCAGGTGATGCCCTATCTGGTAAGAAGGGCAGAAGAAAACAGTGCTATTTCAGGACAAACAGATCGAGAAATTCAATTGCTTTATGTGGAAATCAAACGCCGTAGAAGCAAACTCAACGGTGCTTTGTAAAATATACGATGCTGTCGCAGTTTTTGGCATCATATAACCCCAAATGGTTTTCTATTCTGTAGGTATTGCAATCTTCCGCTCCAATTCGACTTTCAGAAAAATCAATCTTGGCTTTTTGTAAGAAAAGATCTTTGTTTGTTTCACTGGTTTCCCCATCATTAAACTCCCATGTTTTGCTCGATATATCATGCAACACACGGGCCTGTGGACCGTAATGGCACTGAGTTCTTTTCCCGCTTAAAAAAAAGAACAAAAAAATCAATCCAATTGAAAAACCTCCTAAAAAATAGCCTAGTCTACGAATAAAACTCATGAAAAATTCAATTTACGACGGTGTTCATCGATTTGAGAAATGCGGATATGATGCGCAATGCCCTCGATTTCATCCAACAACAATTCGGGCCACTCTATAAAACAAGGCCTACCAGAATTCAAGTATTCGTCTATCCCCAAGTTTTGAAGTTCGGTTTTGTCTTCCAAACGGTATAAATCCATATGATAGATGGGGCCTTCCTCTGTATTGTACTGGTGTACAATTCCAAAAGTTGGACTGCTTACCACATCTTCACTACCCATAGACGCTGCCAAAGCCTTTACGAGTGTGGTTTTTCCCATCCCCAACCCCCCATGAAGGGCTACTATGGGGTGCTGCAGTTGCGAAACAACTTGCCGGGCCACCTCCTTCAATTCAGTAAGGCTATAAGTGATTTGCACGCCACAAAAATAGCCTACTTAGGCGAAAGGACAGCAAAAGGAATAAGCATTTCTTCCAGTGAAACGCCCCCATGCTGGTAGGTGTCTTTATAGTATTTGACAAAATGGTGATAGCGTGTAGGGTACACTAGGTATCGATCCTCAGTAGCAAACACATATGAACTGGTCATATTCACAGTTGGCAATCCCACGGAGTGGGGTTGGTCAAAAGAAATCACATTTTTGTCTTTCACATTAACGCGTCTGCCGGTTTTGTAACGTATATTGGTACTGGTGTCTCTGTCCCCAAGAACCTCCACGGGATTCTTAACGTTGATGGTGCCGTGGTCGGTGGTAATCATCAGTTGGAAGCCGAGTGTTTGGGCTTTTTTGACAATTTCAAGCAGTGGCGAGTTGGCAAACCAGCTTGCCGTTAAGGATCTGTAGGCTTTGTCAGTGCTGGCCAATTCTTTGATAACATCCATTTCGGTTTTGGCATGTGAAATCATATCCACAAAATTGTATACCACCACGGTTAACTTGTTGTGAAGCTCGTTGTTGAGTTGTTCGGCCAACTTCATCCCTTGTTCGGGTTTGTTTATTTTGTGGTAACTGTGTTTCCAGTCCAGTCCCATTCGGTCCAACTGGGCTTGAAGCAATTTGTACTCAAACAGGTTTTTACCACCTTCGTCCACATCGTCTTTCCACCACTGAGGATGTGTTTTTTTGATGTCGTTAGGGAGTAAACCTGAGAAAAAAGCATTTCGAGCATACTGGGTGGCTGTGGGTAAGATGCTGCAATAGGTTTTTTCTTCTTGAAGCCCGTAGTAGGGAAGAAGTGCAGACTGAATGATTTTCCATTGGTCAAAACGCAAATTGTCAATCATCAACAACAAGCTAGGGCGATCGTTTGTCACGCGAGGAACCACCAATTCCGCAAAAGCACGGTGAGAAAACACCATATCGGAGTTTTCTTGTATCCAATTGCGATATTGTTGGCGTACACTTCGTGTAAACTGTTGATTGGCTTCTGTTTTTTGAAAAAGCAATATGTCTTGTACCCCATCTGAAGTAAGCTGTTCCATTTCGAGTTCCCAGAATATCAATTTTTGATAAACTTCCGCCCATTCTTGTAGTGTTTGTGCGGCATTGATTTCGTTGTTCAGTTCTTGAAAAGAACGTTGGTAAGTCGATGCGGTTTTTTCAGAAACCAAGCGTTGGTCATCCAGGTTTTTTTTAAGTGACAACAAGATTTGGTTCGGATTGACGGGTTTAATCAGGTAATCGGAAATTTTTGCCCCGATCGCTTCTTCCATGATGTTTTCAGCCTCACTTTTGGTGATCATTACCACAGGAAGATTGGGACGGTCTTTTTTGATGTGCCCCAACACTTCCAAACCATCCATACCAGGCATGTTTTCATCAAGTAAAACGATATCAACGTATTGGCTTTTGAGTGAATCGAGCGCGTCAGCGCCGTTGCTACAAGGGTGCACATGGTACCCTTTTTCTTCCAGAAAAAGCATATGGGGTTGTAGTAAATCGATTTCATCATCTACCCAGAGAACTTGAATAGGCTCCATAAAGTGTATCTTTGTTGTTCTAAGTTTGTAACCTTGAGGCTCAAATATTATAACGATCCAATTTACGGTTTTATTTCAATTCCCACGCCGCTTATTTCTGCATTGATACAAGAGCCCGTCGTTCAGCGATTGCGCAGAATTCACCAGATGGGGTTGTCATACTATGTATACACAGGTGCTACGCACACTCGGTTTGAACATGCTTTGGGCGCCATGCACCTGATGTCTAAAACCCTTGATTGTCTTCAAATAAAGGGAACCCATATTTCTGATTTAGAGAAGGAGGCTGTACTCATTGCCATCTTATTACACGACGTGGGGCACGGACCTTTTTCCCATGCACTCGAAGGTGTCTTTTCAGAAGGTTTTTCCCACGAGGAATTGTCTTTGCAGTTGATGGAGCAACTCAACGAGAAATACGAAAACAAATTGGACATTGCCATTAAAATGTTTAAAGGGGTTTACGAAAGACCTTTTTTTAATCAACTTATAGCCTCCCAGCTCGACATGGATCGTTTGGATTATCTCAAACGTGATAGTTTTTACAGCGGAGTCACAGAAGGTAATATTAACACAGATCGTATTATCGCGATGCTACGTGTACATGACGATAAGTTGATGGTTGAGGAAAAAGGCATTTACTCAATTGAGAAGTTTTTATTGGCACGTAGGCTTATGTATTGGTCGGTTTATTTGCATAAAACCAGTTTTGCAGCAGAAGAAGTATTGAAACGCATTTTTAGAAGGGTCAAATACTTATTGCACCAAGGGGTTGATGTGACGCTGTCCCCTCCACTTCGCTATTTCCTTGAAGGGACTCATAAAAAAGATCAACGAAAACAAGTTTTAACACAATTTTCTTCTTTGGACGACATAGATGTTCTGGCGTTGGTTAAGGCGGGTGTATCGCATCCCGACACTGTTTTGTCGTCTTTGTGCATGAGTGTGTTAGATCGCAAGCTCCCCAAAATAAAAGTGACTGTAAAGCCATTCAAAACCAAAGACATTCTAGACAAAAAAATTCTTTTTTCTCAATCAAAAAAACATGACATTAAGGAGGTAGATTATTTTGTTTTTCAAGGAAAAATGGAAAACAGAGCCTACAGTCGTCAACAGTCACCCATCGAAATTATCGATAAAAAAGGACGTGTTCGAGAGCTTTCAAAACTCACAGACCAGTCCAATCTCCAAGCATTGACAAAGCCCGTTACCAAGTATTACTTGTGTTACCCCAAATAGTCCTCTAATTTTTTTACTTTTGCAGCGATGGAATTTACTGCCTTACAGATTGCTGAATTACTCAACGGTTCTGTTGTGGGCAATCAGGATGCTTTAGTTTCTCACTTATCCAAAATAGAGGATGCAGAAGCAGGTGCCTTATCTTTTTTGGCAAATCCCAAATACACGCCATATGTGTATACAACTGGAGCTTCTGTAACCTTGGTTAGTAGTGAGTTCAAGCCAGAAAAGGAATATACAACGACCCTTATTCAGGTTGATGACCCTTATGATTCGTTTACCAAACTACTGGGTCATTATGCCGCATTAAAGCAAACCAAAACAGGGATTCACAAGCAGTCTGTAATTGAGTCTGAAGTGAGTTATGGTAAAGATTTTTTCTTGGGTGCCTTTTCTGTAGTAAGTGAAAGAGTCAGTATTGGTAACAATGTAAAAATTCATCACAATGTACATATTGGATCTGATGTGATTATCGGAGATAATACCATTATCTATTCGGGTGCTAATATTGCTGACGACTCTGTCATTGGAGCCAATTGCATCATTCACAGCAATGCAGTCATAGGAGCAGACGGATTTGGGTTTAGCCCAAACAAAGACCGTTCCTACAGTAAAATTCCACAAACCGGTAACGTTATCATAGAAGACGACGTCGAGGTAGGAGCAGGAACTACCATAGATCGTGCAACCCTTGGATCTACTATCATCAGAAAAGGGGTTAAGCTTGACAACTTGATACAAATTGCTCATAATGTTGAAATAGGCGCTCACACTGTAATTGCAGCGCAATCTGGTGTTGCAGGATCTACCAAAGTGGGATCTCATTGTATTTTGGGCGGTCAAGTTGGCATTGGTGGACACCTCAAAGTAGGGGATCGGGTGCAAATTCAGGCGCAAACCGGTGTTTTGAAAAACATTGAAGATGATGCAAAGATTATGGGCACTCCTGCCTTTGACTACAACGCTTTTAGCAGGTCGTATGTGCATTTTAAAAACCTACCCAAACACATGAAAGTCCTCCACGAACTCCAAAAAAAACTTAACACACAATGACCTATCAAACCACCATTTCGTCTGCTATCACCCTAAAAGGGGTGGGCATTCATACTGGGGAAGAAGTCACTATGACTTTCAAACCCGCACCAGCCAATCATGGATATGCCTTTTGCCGCGTTGATCTCGAGGGTCATCCGGTTATAGAAGCACATGTTCAATATGTTCTAGATACCCAACGAGGCACTTCTTTGCAAAAAAACGGTGTTAAAATCCAAACTTCTGAGCATGTTTTGGCTGCATTGGTAGGCCTAGAAATCGATAACGTTTTGATTGAACTCAATGCTTCGGAACCACCAATTATGGATGGCTCCTCCAAGTTTTTTGTAGAAGCCTTGGAAAAAGCGGGTATCACCACGCTTGAAACACCAAGGGATGAGTATGTCGTTAAAGAGAACATTACTTACTACGATGAGGAATCGGGTAGTGAAATTACTTTATTGCCATGTGACAATTACCAAGTAACCACTATGGTAGATTTTGGCACCAAAGTTCTAGGCACTCAAAACGCTACGCTCAAACAGCTTTCAGATTTCAAAAAAGATTTCGCCAATGCAAGAACTTTTAGTTTTCTGCATGAATTGGAGATGTTGTTGGAAAACGGCCTCATCAAAGGCGGTGACCTTAACAACGCCATTGTTTATGTCGATAAAGAGCTTTCCGATGAAACGATGAACAAATTGCGAAAAGCCTTTGGAAAAAAATCCATTTCGGTAAAGCCAAACGGTATTTTAGACAACCTAACCCTTCATTATCCTAATGAGGCGGCCCGCCATAAATTATTGGATGTTATAGGGGATTTGGCTTTGATCGGTACCAGAATACGGGGCAAGGTGATTGCCACCAAACCAGGTCATTTTGTCAATACTCAGTTTGCAAAAAAAATGGCCAAAATCATCAAAACAGAAAAACGCAACCGAGTACCTGTCTTTGACTTAAACGCAGCACCTGCTTTGGATGTCAACGACATTATGAAAATTTTGCCGCATCGTCCCCCATTCTTGTTGGTTGATAAAATCCTAGAGATTAGCGACAACCATGTAGTAGCCGTAAAGAGTGTTACTATGAATGAACCTTTTTTTGAAGGACATTTTCCTGGACAACCAGTAATGCCAGGTGTTTTGCAAATAGAATCTATGGCTCAAGCGGGTGGTGTTTTGGTATTGAATACGGTTCCTGACCCCGAAAACTATTTAACGTTTTTCATGAAAATTGAAAACGCCAAGTTCAAGCATCCTGTTGTCCCTGGTGATACTTTGGTGTTTAAACTCGAATTATTATCACCCATTCGAAGGGGTATTTGCCATATGCAGGCTTATGCCTACAGCAGAGGTCGCTTGGTTACCGAAGCAGAAATGATGGCACAGATTGTCAGAAAAAAAGATGATGAAGCATGAATCAACCCTTAGCATACGTACACCCAAGAGCTAAAATTGCCAAAAATGTAGTGATTGAGCCTTTTACAACCATAGACAAAGACGTCGTCATAGGGGAAGGCACATGGATTGGTCCCAACGTGACCATAATGGAAGGAGCTCGTATCGGCAAAAATTGTAATATTTTTCCGGGTTCATGTATTTACAAATACCTATAACATGGGTGCGTGGGGTGGAGCTATATGTGTCGCTTCGAGATCAATGCTGATAACAGGTAAATCTGTATGGAATGTTAAGACCCAACTTCAAGATTCCTCTAAATTGTCAAATACGATTCAAAATAGTTGGCCGAGAGTATTTAAAAAAAACGGATACAATAC
>JBMYLY010000040.1:0-12728 GCA_049596815.1 Flavobacteriaceae bacterium
TAACCTACTTATGTTATGGCAATCCAAATATAAGACCATTTTTGTAAACACAAAGCTTTTTATTGACTATTTTTCTAGAAACTATTAGTGGGCTGCTATAAGTGAGGAACAATATAAAATAAAAAAGGTGGAAAGACTCCACCTTTTTTGCCCCAAATCTTACCATGAACTTAACCTACTTATGTTATGGCAATTCAAAGATACTATAATATTTTACATTCCCTAAATAAATTTTACTTTTTTTCGATTGGACATATAGGGAACCCTGTTTTTGGTTAATAGGCGCGCTCTTGATTTCCTTCGTAAAAGTTGATAAATGCCTGGTTCACAACCCGGTTTCCTCCAGGCGTGGGGTAATCACCTGTAAAATACCAATCTCCCAAATTTTTGGGACAAGCTTTGTGAAGCTGAGCGACTTCTTGAAAAATAATTTCCACCTCTGCTTGGATGTCGTCAGTGCGCAAAAGTTGGCCAACCTTTTTTGAAATCTCTTGGGCAGTAAACAAATCATACAGGCTGCTAACAACGTTTTGAATTTGATCCGATGGTTTTTGTAACTCCTTTTTGGCCGCCTCATAGACCCGTGCCAGTCGTTCCTCTTGATCTGTGTCTTTTAGCAGCGCCAACATCGCTTGAAAAGCGATTAGTTTTTCCAAACGCGCCATGTCTATCCCATAACAGTCAGGATATCTGATTTGTGGGGCGCTTGAGACGACGATGATTTTTTTGGGGTTTAGTCGATCTAAAATCTTTAATATGCTTTTCTTAAGGGTGGTTCCTCTTACGATACTGTCGTCAAGAATCACCAAATTATCATCGTCGCTTACCGTTTTGTAAGTAATATCATACACATGTGCCACCAAGTCGTCTCTGCTGCTGTCCTCAGTGATAAATGTTCTAAGCTTTACGTCTTTTAAGATAACTTTTTCGGTTCGTGGTGTGCTATTCAAAAGCTTGTAGGCGGTCTTTTTGTCGATTTTGGGGTCCGATTGCAAGGCTACAATGGCTTTGTTTTTCATCTGTTTTTGAACAGATTCTACCAGACCATAGAATGCGGTTTCTGCTGTATTGGGTATGTAAGAAAATACCGTCTTTTCAAAGTCGCCTTTAACCGCCTCTTCAACTTTTTGGAACAATAACTCTCCCAGTTTTTTGCGCTCTTGATAGATTTCTGCATCATTACCTCTAGAAAAATAAATGCGCTCGAATGAGCAGGCCTTTCGCTCTTTGGGTGGAATAACAGATTTTAAAGTTGTGGTTCCGTTCTTTTTGATTACTAGTGCAGACCCGGGATCAATCTCATGTATAGCCTCATAGGGAACATTGAATACCGTCTGAATAGCGGGGCGTTCGGAGGCTGCAACCACAATTTCATCATTTTGAAAATAATAAGCAGGCCGTATGCCGTTTGGGTCACGAACAACAAAGGCGTCGCCATGGCCCAACATCCCACAAATTACAAAGCCACCGTCAAAGTTTTTGGTAGCTTTTTTCAAGATTTTTGGAATATTGAGCTGCTCTGCTATTAGGGGTGAGGCTTCTTTTTTTGAAAAACCTTTCTTTTTGAGTTTTTTGTACTCTTTAGACACTTCATCATCCAAAAAGTGTCCTATTTTCTCCATCACCGTAATGGTGTCTGCCTTGACTTTAGGGTGCTGACCCAATCCTACTAGGTTGTCAAAAAGTTCGTTAACATTTGTCAGGTTAAAATTACCGGCCACCACCAAGTTCCGATGCATCCAGTTGTTTTGTCTTAAAAAGGGGTGTACGCTTGCAATGCCGTTTTTTCCAAAGGTTCCATAGCGAAGATGCCCCATCATGACCTCTCCCAAGTGCGGATAGGTCTGTTTGAGGGCTAAGTCTGTCTCAGGTTGTTTGTTGAGCTCTTCCTGTTTTTTGTTAATCTCCCCGTTGATTATAGAAAAAATGTCTTGTATCGGTTGAGGCTCGCATGAGCGAACGCGGCTCATAAAAGGCTCTCCGGGGTTCATGTCAAGTTTGATGCTTGCATATCCTGCCCCATCTTGGCCCCGGTTGTGCTGTTTTTCCAACATCAAATACATCTTTTGCAGTCCGTAAAAGGAACTGCCGTATTTCTGTTGGTAAAAGCTCAGGGGTTTGAGCAGCCGAATCACGGCGATGCCACATTCGTGCTTGATTGCATCACTCATGGGGCAAAATTAAAAATTTTGATTGGCTCAAGACCTAAAAAATTTAATTTGTTATTAAGAGTGATTTTGATCGAAATGAACCAATTTTTTAAAAGCATCCAAGCGTTCTTTAAGTGCATCTAGTTCTAAATCAACAAGTGCTTTCGTTCCGAAATCTGTCACGCAAAAGGAAGCCAGAGCAGAACCGTAAACAATTCCCATTTTCACCGCCTCTGGACTCAATGAAACTCCAGAAGCCAAGTAGGCTGCCAACCCCCCTGCAAAACTGTCCCCTGCTCCAGTGGGGTCAACTACAGCGTCCATAGGCATGGCGGGGGCAAAAAAGAGTGTGTCTTTGTGAAACATCAGTGCGCCGTGTTCTCCTTTTTTGATCACCACATAAGACGGTCCCATCGTGTGGATTTTCTTAGCTGCGGCCACCAAACTGTTCTCGCCGCTTAACTGTAATGCCTCCTCGTCGTTGATGGTAATAATGTCGGTCAGAGCGATGGCGCGGATGAGTTCATCCCAGGTGTTGTCCATCCAAAAATTCATGGTGTCTAACACTACTGTTTTAGGGGCGTTGCCCAATTGCTCCAATACGCTCAGCTGTACCGAAGGGTGAAGGTTGCCCAACATCACTATCTCTGCGTCTTTATAGGCTTGAGGTACTACAGGGGAAAAATCAGCCAACACATTAAGGTCTGTCACTAAAGTGTCTCGTTTGTTGAGGTTTTTGTGGTACTTGCCCTTCCAATAGAATGTTTTTCCTTTGGCTTCGACCTTCAAGCCCTCTATATTGAGGTTGCGCTCCCGTAACAACGCCAGATAAGAATCCGGGAAGTCGCCTCCTACTACAGAGACTATGGCTGCATCGACCGAAAGCTGCGAGGCCGCCAAGCCTATATAGGTAGCTGCACCCCCTAATATCTTTCCGCTTTCACCCGAAGGGGTTTCTATATCGTCAAAGGCGACAGTACCCACTATTAATAATTTGTTATTCATTGTTTTTGCTGTGTGTTAATATAGGCTATATCTTCAAGATGCGTGGGGGTGTCTTTAGACGCTTGGACAGCTGCTTTGTCACACCACTCGTTTTGAGGGTGTTGGTTGTGTCCCCTAATCCATTGTATTCGGACACGGTGTTTTCTGTAAACCACCAAAAACGCTTTCCATAAATCTATGTTTTTTTTGTCCTTAAAATTCTTTTGCTCCCAACCGAATACCCATTTTTTCTCGACCGCATCACAAATATATTTTGAATCTGTAAAAACCACCACTTCGGTAGCAGGGTTCTTTAGCATGCGCAATCCTTCTATTACGGCCATAAGCTCCATGCGGTTGTTCGTGGTGTGTTTATACCCTTGGCTGTGCGTTTTGCTGTGGCCCTTCCCAACCCATTCCAGAATGAGGGCGTAGCCCCCTGGCCCAGGGTTGCCACTCGCTGCTCCGTCTGTGTAGAGGTGCACCATCAGTCCGAAATTAAAAGTTTTTCTATTGTGGTTGGATAGTGCTCATGTTCAAGTTTGTGAATTTTTTGGGCTAATGATTCAGGAGTGTCAGAGGGCACAATGGAAACGTTGGCTTGCTTAATGACAGCGCCCTCGTCATAGTTTTCGTTCACGTAATGAATGGTGATTCCGCTAACAGCAGCACTGGACTCAATCACAGCACGGTGTACGTGTATACCATACATGCCTTTGCCTCCAAACTTGGGTAACAGGGCGGGGTGTATGTTGACGATTTTGTTGGGGAAAGCCTCCACAATAGTTTGAGGAATCTTCCAAAGAAAGCCAGCTAGAACAATCAGGTCTGGAGACTCTCTTTGTAGTTCTTCCAGTAAGCCATTGGGCGACAAAAAATAAGTTCTGTCGAAGATCTTGGTGCCAATATGGTGTTTTTGAGCGCGTTCAATGACATAGGCCTCTGGGTTGTTGGTGTAAATACGCGTAACCTCAACATGAGGTTTGGTTGCAAAGTGTTGAATGATACGCTCTGCATTGCTGCCAGAACCCGAAGCAAACACGACTATTTTATGTGTTTTATTGTTCATTGTTTTACGCCGCTGCAAAGCTACAATATATTCGACCATGTTGTGTCATCTCGGCAAATATGTATAAAGAGTTGTTAAGATTTTTAAGGAATGAGATAGTAGGTACCAAAGTTTTTATATTTTTGCCCCCAACTAACATAAAAACTTCATATATGTCTGATATTGCATCTCGCGTGAAAGCCATCATCGTTGACAAGCTAGGCGTTGACGAAAACGAAGTCGTTGCAGAAGCTAGCTTTACTAACGACTTAGGCGCAGACTCTTTGGATACTGTCGAACTGATTATGGAATTTGAAAAAGAATTCGACATCCAAATTCCGGATGACCAAGCTGAAAACATCGCTACAGTAGGTCAAGCCGTGCAGTACATCGAAGGAAGTAAATAACATCCTATGCACAAAAGGCGCGTAGTCGTAACTGGTTTAGGCGCATTAACTCCCATCGGGAATACTGTTCCCGATTTTTGGGAAGGACTTGTGTCGGGCGCAAGCGGCGCTACACCCATCACTCGTTTTGATGCGAGCAAATTCAAAACTCAGTTTGCTTGTGAGCTTAAGGGCTACGACCCTTCCAATCATTTTGATCGGAAAGAGGCTCGAAAAATGGATTTGTTTGCTCAGTATGCCGTGGTGGCTGCTGATGAGGCCATACTTGATGCCAAGCTAGACCTCGACACATTAGACAAGGACCGTGCTGGAGTTATCTGGGGTGCTGGGATTGGTGGTTTGGAAACCTTCCAAAATGAAGTGCTTTCTTTTGCTGCTGGCGAAGGTACACCGCGATTCAACCCTTTCTTCATTCCAAAAATGATTCCAGATATTGCGCCTGGGATGATTTCTATAAAATACGGTTTGAGGGGGCCGAATTTTGCAACCGTGTCTGCTTGTGCTTCTTCTGCCAATGCGATTATCGATGCGCTGAATTACATTCGCCTTGGTTATGCAGACGTGATGGTCACAGGTGGGTCTGAAGCCGGTGTTACCAAAGCTGGGATCGGAGGTTTTAATGCGCTGCACGCGTTGTCTACCCGGAATGACGATCCACAGACCGCCTCAAGGCCCTTTGACAAAGACCGTGACGGCTTTGTGTTGGGGGAGGGCGCAGGTGCGCTGGTCATCGAAAGTTTGGAGCATGCACAACAAAGGGGCGCGACTATCTATGCAGAAATTGTTGGGGGAGGGCTTTCGGCAGATGCCTATCATATGACTGCACCGCATCCGGAAGGAATCGGCGCCACCAAAGTAATGGAAAATGCTTTGGCAGATGCAAGTCTAAAGCCTGAAGATATTGACGCAGTCAACATGCACGGAACTTCTACGCCTCTAGGAGATGTCGCTGAGTCAACTGCGCTTAAGAAAGTTTTTGGTGAACATTTGTACACCATGAATATTAACTCGACAAAATCCATGACAGGACATTTGTTGGGTGCAGCAGGGGCTATTGAAACCATTTCAACTATTTTGTCTGCCCAACACGGAATTGTGCCTCCTACAATTAATCACTTCACAGAAGATGAGGCTATAGACCCTCAAATAAACTTTACCTTCAACAAGGCTCAAAAAAGGGGTTTGAAAACAGTAATGAGTAATACCTTTGGGTTTGGTGGACACAACGCCTGTGTCGTGGTCCAAAAATGGGGTTGATGCAATGAGACGGCTCGGTAAACTCTGGAAACCTGCTGCTTCAAACAAAGACTCTTTTTATGGCTCCATTCGAAATATTACGGGCTACGCCCCAAAAAACGTAACCCTTTTTGAGCGCGTTTTTACCCACCGCTCTATGGAAAAAGTAGACGACCAAGGGAACAAAATCAATTACGAACGCTTGGAGTTTTTAGGAGACGCGGTGCTTGGAGCACTCATTGGTGCTTATTTGTACAAAACGCTCCCCGACGCTGATGAAGGCGCCCTTACACAAATGCGATCGAAAATTGTTCGTCGTGATTTTCTAAATCATGTTGGGAAATCACTAGGACTATACCCACTTCTCAGTTCCAAAGTAGAAAAAGAGCGCTACGGGGAAGACATACACGGAAACTTGCTTGAGGCGCTAGTGGGCGCGGTTTTTGTGGATGCGGGTTTTAGGCGTTGTTCGTTGTTCGTTTCAAGAAAAGTCATAGAGCCATACGTAGATGTTGCACAGTTAGAAGGAAAGGTTTTGAGCCACAAAAGTTTACTTGTCAACTGGTTTCAACAACAAAAAAAAGATTTCCTATTCGATGTTTTTGAAGATTCAGGCGCACAATCTGCCCCACAATATAAGGCCCGGCTTTCCCTAGAGGGAACAGTAATCGCTAGCGCTAGAGGTGCCAGCAAAAAAAAGGCCATGGAGAAAGTTTCTCAACGCGCCTTTTTTAAGCTTAAAGATAAAATGAATAAAACAAATTGATTTTTTCTCCTTCAGTATGCAAAACACCAAAGCAAAACCCGTTCTCTAATTGTATATTTGTAACTTATAATTTATTAGATGCTTAAGCATACGCTTACTGTTCCGCAAGAGGAGGCCCTGCGCCAAATGTTGTGTTTGCACACTTCGCTTCCGGCACATCAACTTGCTTTTCGTATTAACAAAAGCATGCGCATCAAACTAAAGCGAGACAGGGAAGATTTGGATGCCAAAAACAATACTGAGCAGTACCCTGTTTTTTCTTACCGTTGCCCTAAAGAAAAAAGCCAATGGCGGTTAATTGGAAACAAAAATCACACCATGCGTAATTTTGGGGATGGGAATTCGCTGTTTGATGCAAGTGAAAGCATTCAATACCTGTTCAACAGCCTAAGCTCGGTTGATTTTCTGTTGGATTCGGACACTCTTGACACCAATATGGTTCAGGAAAAATTGAAAAATGACCCCATGATTCAATCTTGCTATCCCCTACCAAAGCACTTGACATACATAAAACAACAACTAAGCTTTTAAGATGAAAAATATTAAGAAGACGAAAATTGTAGCCACCCTGGGGCCTGCTAGTTCCACTAAAGATATCATCCGAGAAATGATGGTCGCTGGAGTCAACGTTTTTCGTATAAATTTTTCGCACGCATCTTTTGATGACGTGCGTGAGCGTATACAGTACGTCCGAGAGCTCAACAAAGAGCTAGGTTTTAATGTGGCCATACTTGCCGATTTGCAGGGGCCTAAACTGAGGGTCGGAAACATGGAGGAAGGGGTTGTTGTTTCGGTTGGGGATCGAGTGACGTTTACCACTAAACAAATTGACGTTGGTAGCGCTGACAAAGTTTACATGAATTACAAACGTTTCCCTAAAGATGTTAAAAAAGGAGAGCGTATTTTGTTGGATGATGGAAAACTCATTTTTGAGGTTCTACAAACCGACGGGAAAACAGAGGTGATCGCAGAAGTCATTCAGGGTGGCCCTTTGAAATCCAAAAAGGGTGTCAACCTGCCCAACACTGACATTTCCTTGCCTGCCCTGACAAAAAAAGATATAGAGGACGCGGTGTTTGCTATCGAACAAGAAGTAGATTGGATTGCCCTATCGTTTGTTCGCCATAAAGCAGACCTGGACGAACTAAAAGAGCTGATTAAAAAGCACAGTAAATATCAGATTCCTGTCATCTCAAAGGTAGAAAAGCCTCAGGCATTAGAAAACATAAAAGAAATTGTAGAAAACAGCGACGGAATTATGGTGGCTCGTGGTGATTTGGGCGTTGAAATTCCTGCCGAGGAAGTTCCCCTAACACAAAAACAGCTGGTTCTACATGCCAAAGCCGCTCGTATTCCTGTAATCATCGCTACCCAAATGATGGAGTCTATGATAGACGGTTTGACGCCTACTCGCGCCGAAGTAAATGATGTGGCTAACTCTGTAATGGATGGCGCAGATGCAGTGATGTTATCTGGTGAAACGTCTGTAGGCAAATACCCCATAGAGGTTATTCAGACCATGCGAAAAATTGTGGTTGGGGTGGAGAACTCTCCATTGATTAATCTCAATATGCAAGCTCCTCAAAACAAAAATGATCGATTCATCACCAAATCAACATGTTATCATGCGGCGCTTATGGCAAACGAAATTGAAGCCAAGGCCATCTGCACCTTGACAAATAGTGGCTATACGGCCTACCAAATTTCTGCTTCTCGACCCTCCGCTTCTATACTGGTGTTTACATCTAATAAGCGTATTCTGTCTCAACTCAACCTATTATGGGGTGTTAAGTGTCATTACTACGATCGTTATGTGTCCACCGATGAAACCGTTTCTGATGTGAACAACATCGCTAAAGAAAAGGGCTATGTCAAGAAAGGTGACGCCCTGGTCAACTTGGTTGCCATGCCGGTCGCTGCCAAAGGGATGGTAAACACCCTTCGTGTTTCTGTTATTAAAGACTAGTCTGCCATCTCGGGTTCCGTTGGTAGAATTGCTTACATTTGAACCATCATGACCCAAAGACAAAAAAAGATTAATGCGCTTCTGCAACAAGATTTGGCGGAAATTCTATTAGAGGCGCTTCGCAAAGAAGGGGTGCGTAATCTTGTGCTAACTGTAACCCAAGTGCGAACCAGCGTTGATTTGTCTGTGGCCAAAGTATATTTGTCCATATTTCCCTTTAAAGAATCACAAGCTGTTTTGGGCGGTGTAAAATCCAGCCTCGGAGTTATCAAAAACACCCTTGGTTCCCGCGTTCGGCACCAATTGCGCGTGGTTCCTGATTTGCTTTTCTTATTGGACGACTCCTTACACCACATAGAAGGCATAGAAAAATCATTAAAAGATAAAGACAACCCTTTAGAATCTCTCTAAAATTGTATGCGTCTTCCTCTATTTTTTGCGCGCCGTTACCGTGATACTTCCACACGGTTCAATACGGTTAGGCTGATCAATCGTTTCGCGGCTTTTGTGGTAGGGGTAGCAGTTTGTGCTTTTTTTGTGGTGTTGTCTGTTTTTTCTGGGCTAGAACAATTCGGCTTGTCATTTTCTAGTGCATTAGACGGCGACATCAAAATAACTTCCGCTTCAAAACCCACTTTTACTGTAAATGATGCTTTTGTGGAAAGTGTTTTGGCTTTAGATGGCATACAAAGCGTCGCGCCCATACTGACACAACATGTCGTCCTTCGCTCCAAGAACCAAAACACCCAATTGTTACTAATGGGGATACAGCAAAACTATGCCTCCGTTATTCCTATTAAAAGACACTTGGCATTGGGTCAGTGGCCTGCGTTTGAGTCCAATGAACTGGTGTTGGGATATGGAACCGCATCCATGTTAGGAGTAGGTCTTTATGGTCAGGACGGAGGCATAGATTGTGTGGTGCCAAAACGTGGGAATATCAGCCCTACTGACCCAAGCCCTTTTCTCTCTGAAAAAGCTGTTGTGATGGGTGTTTTTCAGTTGGGAGACGAGGCTGATCACAAATATGCGTTTGCTTCTGAATCGTTGGTGAGAAGACTCTCTCCCAGCCCAAAAGGACAATATTCCGAGTTGGTGATCAAGGTCGCCGATCCTGCTGCTATAGATGAATCAAAAAAACGTTTAACCGATTTGTTAGGAGCAGATTTTGTGGTTCTTAAAAAGTCGGAGCTCAACCCGGCGCTGTACCGGATGTTACAAACCGAACGGATGGTGCTCTATTTAATCTTGTCTTTGGTGCTCGCCATCGCAATGTTTAATGTCGTTGGGGCTATTATCATGATGATATTGGATAAGAAAAACAACTTACAAACCCTACATGCTCTTGGTGCACCCATCCGATTGTTGCGACATGTATTCTTAACACAGGGCTTGTTGGTAAGCGCTCTCGGTGGTGGCATAGGGTTGTTTGTGGGGTTGCTGTTGGTGGCTGCTCAATATTGGGGGCAGTTCTTGAATGTTCCTGGAACCTCTTTGGCATATCCGGTGATCTTTTCAACTGAAAACATCATTGTACTGTTGTGTGTTTGGAGTGGGTTTTCTGTTTTAGCTGCTTGGGTGGCTTCTGCGGTTGTGCGCCCGCGTCTGTTTGTCTAGGCAGAAAGGATTGTGCTCCCAAATGCCGCCTCTACCTCGTCAAAAACAGCAAAAACATCTGATGCGTCGTCTGAGGTAACCATGCGTTGTCGATACTCTTTAAAGTGGGGGATGCCTTTAAAATAGTTTGTGTAATGACGACGTGTTTCAAACACACCTAATTTTTCTCCTTTCCAGTCTATGGACATTTGTAGGTGTCTGCGCGCCATTTCAGTGCGATCTTTAATCGTTGGGTCTGACAAGTGTGTTCCTGTTTTAAAGTAGTGCTTGACTTTGTTAAAGAACCAGGGGTTCCCGATGCTTGCTCGCCCGATCATGGCGCCGTCCAAACCATACGCGTCTCGCATATGTTGCGCTTTCTCTGGGCTGTCTACATCTCCATTTCCAAAAACAGGTATGTGCATTCTCGGGTTGTTTTTTACCGCTGCGATGGGCGTCCAGTCTGCCTCTCCTTTATACATCTGAGCCCTAGTACGTCCATGAATTGAAATGGCTTGAATGCCCACATCTTGCAACCGTTCGGCCACCTCTACAATGCGGATACTGTCGTGATCCCAGCCTAGTCGGGTCTTAACGGTAATTGGCAGTTTGGTTCTTTTAACCATAGCCTCGGTCAGTGACACCATTAGGGGGATGTTTTTTAATATGCCGGCTCCAGCACCCTTACAAACCACTTTTTTTACAGGGCAGCCGAAATTGATGTCAATGATGTCGGGCTGAGTACGCTCAACGATGTCAACGGCCTGTAGCATAGAGTCTAGATTGGCGCCAAAAACTTGTATGCCTACAGGTCGTTCTTTTTCGTAAATGTCTAGCTTCATCACGCTTTTGGCCGCATCTCTAATCAAACCCTCACTTGAGATAAACTCTGTGTAAACCACATCAGCGCCCTGCTCCTTGCACAATGCACGAAAAGGGGGGTCGCTAACGTCTTCCATAGGTGCCAACAAAAGCGGAAATTCTCCCAATGCTATGTCACCAATCTTGACCATTTATTCGAGTTTAAATGTTTTTTTAAGCTGGCTTACTGCTTCTGTGTCCCAGACATTAACAACTTGGTCGTCTATGGTATGATACAGTCTGGGGGGGCTGTCTCCAATCAAGTCAAAAAAGGTGTTGACTTCAATCAGTGCATATGGGAATCGTGACTGAGTCAAGGCTTCAAATTCAGAGGGGGTGGTTTGTCCCTCAGAAAAATACAACACATAGGTATCTGGGAATGCGTCATAGTTGTTTTCTAATTCCGCCATCTCTGTGGCCAGTTCCTGACAATGCTCACAGTCGAGGTTGAAAACCGCAATAATTTTCTCGCCTGAAGCTAAGTCGGTTCGCCCTTTGTGTTCAAATTGCGTAAATGAGGTAAAAGGGAAGTCAGAGGCGTTTGAAATCGGCCGCAAAAACCACATAGAACCCACAACCAGTAGAGAGAAAAGCAGTACTAGTGGTTTTGATGTTGTTTTCTTTGTGGATTTAACCCATACAAAAACCGCAATGACCCCCATCGCTACATTTTTTAATATGGATTCTGCAGGTGACATGGAAATCATTTCACCAAAACAACCACAGTTTTCTATGTCTCCTATCGCCCACAAATAGGCAAGGTGCAAGGAGAAACCTGTAAGCATCAGGATTGATAACAGCATAAGCCGCTTGGTGTAAAAAGGGGAAAGCATCAGCAGACCGAGAGCAAACTCGAATCCTATCAAAAAGCGAGCGGCATGTTGCGCCCATAGGCGGTTGGGCATCAATCCTTGGTCAATGAGGGTGATTTCAAAAAATCCTGGTGCTACAAACTTGGTATAGGCTGAAAAGAGAAAGGTCAGACCCAACAGACAACGCAAGATTTTAACAAGTGCACTCACAATTATATTTTTTTCAAATGTAAACTTTATTGATATTAACACCACCGCATTTGAGTATCTTTGTTGCGCTATGAAGCACATTCGCAATTTCTGTATCATCGCCCACATTGACCACGGTAAGAGTACCTTGGCCGATCGTTTGTTAGATGCGACAGGCTCTGTGACTGAGCGTGAAAAGCAAGACCAGTTACTAGATAATATGGACTTGGAGCGCGAGCGTGGTATCACCATCAAGTCTCATGCCATTCAAATGAACTACACCTACCGGGGGGAAGACTATATATTCAATTTGATAGACACGCCCGGTCATGTAGACTTTTCATATGAGGTGTCTCGCTCTATCGCGGCTTGTGAAGGCGCTTTACTTGTGGTTGATGCGGCTCAAAGCATACAAGCACAGACCATTTCTAATTTGTACTTGGCGCTAGAGAACGATTTAGAGATCATCCCTGTTTTAAACAAGGTAGATTTGCCCTCTGCCAATCCAGAAGAAGTTACCGACGACATTGTGGATTTGCTAGGCTGCAAAGCCGAAGAGGTCATTCACGCTTCCGCCAAAACAGGTCTTGGAATTGAAAATATTTTAGAAGCTATTGTTGAACGCGTTCCTGAGCCCAAAGGGAATCCGGATGCACCGCTGCAAGCACTTATTTTTGACTCTGTCTACAATCCTTTTCGGGGTGTAGAAACCT
>JBMYLY010000041.1:0-11946 GCA_049596815.1 Flavobacteriaceae bacterium
CTCTGTAAAAGATTTTGAGTTTTGAACTGATATCATCCCACCCAGTCGAATCATTTCTTTGGCCTCTTCAAACTTTTGATAGTTTTTTCCAATCACAACAGGGATGCCCGCCGAGGCGGGTTCCAATACGTTGTGAAGCCCTGAGGTTCCCATACCGCCTCCTACATAGGCCATTTGAGCCGAAGCATAACAAGCGTTGAGCAATCCGATGGTGTCCAGAATCAATACCTGTGTTTTTGGCAATTCGTCTGTTTGCAGTTGGCTGTATCGCTGTACTTTACCGCTCAAAGAATCCGAGATATGATTGATAAAGCCGGAGCGTAATTCGTGAGGTGCCAATACCCAACAAACTTTTTCGTCAGAACTGTCAATTGCATTTTTAATCAAATCAAAATCCTTGGGCCAAATGCTCCCAGCGACCACACAAAAACGGTCTTTGGCAAAAGATTCCATAAAATCCAAAGGTGTAGCAGGTTCACTTACTCGGTCAAAGCGGGTGTCGCCTGTGACTTCCACATTTGTAAAACCTACAGAGGCCAACAACTCCTTAGAGTTGTCGTCTTGCACAAAAAAATGAGCAAATGCGGTAAGAGATTCATGAAGAAAAGCGCCTCTTCTTTGAAACAAAAACTGCTCTTTGTAAAAACGTCCTGAAACCAAATAAGTGGGCACTTTGCGAGTCTTTAACCCTTCCAGCATAAGTGGCCAAAATTCGTATTTCACAAACAAAGCCATTTCAGGTTGAAGTATATCCAAAAACCGATTGACATCCCTTTGGGTATCCCATGGCAAATACACACACAAATCTGCTACGCCATGGTGGTGACGCACCTGATATCCCGAGGGCGAAAAAAAACTGACCACAAACTGCCGATCGGGATATTGCTTTTTCAAGCCCTCCAACACAGGCAGCCCTTGTTCGTATTCTCCCAACGAGGCGGTATGCATCCAAATGGTATTTTTCTTTGGGTCTAGTTGGCTGAGTTGTTTCAACAAAGACTTTCTGCCACTCACAAAGGCTTTGATTTTGGGATGAAATAGGCCCACCACTGGCAAAACAAGTTTGGCGGTGTTTACGGACAGCTTATATAATGGACGCAACATTCGTACAAAGATATTGTTTCAAGTCATATGGTTCTATTTCGTAATTTCGTCCCATCAAAAAATTGCCATGCGTAAAATCCAAATGGTCGATCTTCAGGGTCAGTATCAACACATCAAGCCTGAGGTAGAAAAGGGGATGCAAGAAGTCCTAGAGAGCGCCATGTTTATCAATGGTCCTGCGGTACGAGATTTTCAAGCCGATTTGGAAACCTACTTAGGTGTAAAACATGTCATTCCATGCGCCAACGGCACCGATGCTCTACAAGTAGCCATGATGGGATTGGGACTTCAACCCGGTGACGAGGTGATTACAGCCGATTTTACATTTGCCGCTACGGTTGAGGTTATTGCCCTTTTACAGCTCACTCCTGTCTTGGTGGACGTCTTGCCCGACACCTTCAACATAGACCCCGAGGCGGTACGCAAAGCGATTACACCCAAAACCAAAGCCATCGTCCCCGTACACCTGTTTGGTCAGGCCGCCAATATGGAAGTGCTGATGGACATTGCCCAAGAACACAATTTGTATGTCATCGAAGACAACGCCCAAGGTATTGGTGCGAACTACACCTATTCTGACGGTACCAAAGCCAAAACAGGCACCATCGGTCATGTGGGGTCCACTTCTTTTTTTCCTTCAAAAAATTTGGGCTGTTACGGAGACGGAGGCGCCATTTTTACCAATGATGACGACTTGGCCCATACCATTCGAGGCATTGTGAATCACGGAATGTATGAGCGCTACCACCACGATGTGGTGGGAGTCAATTCGCGCTTGGATAGTTTGCAGGCGGTGGTTCTCAAAGAAAAACTAAAGCATTTGGATTTTTATAACGAGCGTCGCAAATATGCAGCTTTGCGCTACGATGCGCATTTTAAAAATCACCCCAATATAATCACACCTGTGCGTGAGGCTGCATGTGACTCGCATGTATTTCATCAATACACTTTGCGAATCATAGACGCAGACCGTGATGCATTGGTAAAGCATCTGCAAGCGCATCAAATCCCTTGTGGGGTGTATTATCCAATCCCCTTACACCTGCAAAAAGCCTATACAGACACCCGTTATCAAGAATCGGATTTTGAGGTAACGAATCGTTTGGTTAAAGAGGTGATTTCTCTACCCATGCACACCGAACTCGATGAAGAGCAGTTGTCTTTTATCGCCAAGACAATATTGGAGTTTTTGAATTAGGCCAAAGCGGTTGCGGTTTCCAACGCGCTGTCAATTTTCCTGACAAGTCCTTGCAAAACCTTTCCAGGGCCCACTTCTGTAAAATGGGTGGCGCCATCTGATGCCATCTGACGCACACTTTGTGTCCATCGCACCGGTGCTGTGAGTTGAGCTATCAAATTGGCTTTGATTTGTTCCGCATTTGTCACGGCCTGCGCCACTACGTTTTGATAAATTGGGCACTTGGCCTGTGCAAAAGGCGTCTGTTCTATAGCTGCTGCGAGTTTTTCTCGAGCCGGCTCCATTAGGGGGGAGTGAAAGGCCCCACCCACAGGCAGTATCAACGCACGACGCGCACCTTTTTCTTTTAATGTTTCACAGGCGGTTTCTACAGCAGGATACGCACCTGAAATCACCAATTGTCCTGGACAATTGTAGTTGGCAGCAACCACAACTCCCTCTGTTTGGTCGCACACTTCTTCCACAATCACATCTTCCAGACCCAATACTGCTGCCATGGTACCTTTTTCCAACCCACAAGCATCTTGCATGGCTTGGGCACGTTGGGCTACCAATCGCAATCCGTCTTCAAACGAAAGCACACCCATAGCTGCCAAGGCTGAAAATTCGCCCAAGGAGTGCCCTGCAACCATATCAGGGGCAAAGCTACTGCCCATCACATGACTCACAACCACAGAGTGTACAAAAATGGCGGGTTGCGTCACGCGGGTTTCTTTTAAGTCTTCAGCACTGCCCTCAAACATGATGTCGGTGAGCGAAAACCCCAAAATGTTGTTGGCTTGCTCAAACAAAGCTTTGGCTTCGGGATGACTGTCAAACAAGTCTTTTCCCATACCACTAAACTGGGATCCTTGTCCCGGAAATACGTATGCGTTCATCTTATTTTTTTTGATATCGTATAAAACTAAATGCGTAAGCATGGTTGTCGTCTGCCGGGTGTTCTTCCCGCCATACTTCTTCCCACAGTTGTGGGTCGATTTCAGGGAAAAAAGTATCGGCTTCAAATTCGCCGTGCACACGGGTAAGTTCTATTTCATGACCGACTTCCATGGCTTGGGCATAAATTTCACCACCGCCAATGACAAAAGGGCGTGGGTCGGACTGCGCTACTTTGATGGCAGCATCCAAAGAGTTGACAACCACCGTATTCTCTGCACTGTAGTTGGGCTGTCGTGTGATAACCACATTGGTGCGGTTGGGCAATGCCTTGGGCATGGACTCAAAAGTTTTGCGTCCCATAATCACATGATGCCCTTTGGTGAGGTTCTTAAAATGTTTTAAATCATCAGACAAGTGCCAGATGAGTTGGTTGTCTTTGCCCAAAGCGTTGTTGGTAGCAGCTGCGGCTATGAGAGTGATGCGCTGTTGGATTTGGGGTTCTTGATGCCATTCGGACTGTGCCTTTAGCGTTGCTTCTTTATCCAATTCTCTTTTGATTTGTTCGATTCGTGTTTGTTGGAGGGATACCAATCGTTTGATTTGCGCTTGTTCCCAAGCTTTGCCCATAAATCGGTGGGTGACAAATACCTGAAAACTGTGAAGCAACAGCCCTACAAGCCATAGCAATGCCACACTGAGTACCCATGGATACCCAAAAGGAGTAACTGACTCTCCATAGCCCAAACCTATATTGACAATCACCAACACCAAGCTGACAAACAAAAAAGTTATAAAATGATAATACAAGCGCTTTTTTTGACGTATGCGACTTTGGGCATTTTCGACCAAGGCAATTTGCTGGTCGTCGATAGTGCTTTTTTGTTTTTGTTTAAAAAACATAGTGTCTGATACAGGGTGCTAAAATAGCTAATAGTATCAAATACTACACAGCCACTACGCCTTTAATATGCGGATGTGGGTCATAGTTTTCAATGGTAAAGTCATCAAAATCAAAGTCAAAAATATCTGTTTTGTCGGGGTTGATTTTGAGTGTGGGCAAAGACCGAGGGGTTCTGCTGAGTTGCAGCTCCAGTTGTTCCATATGGTTGGTGTAGATATGAGCGTCGCCAAACGTATGGATAAAATCCCCGGGTTGGTAGCCGCAGGCTTGCGCCATAATATGGGTAAACAAGGCATAGGAAGCGATGTTAAAAGGCACTCCGAGAAAGATGTCGGCACTGCGTTGATACAGTTGGCACGAAAGTTTTCCGTCGGCCACATAAAACTGAAAAAAAGCATGGCAAGGAGGTAGGGCGGCTTTGCCGTTGGCTACGTTTTCGGAAAATGATTTGGTAGTGTCTGGCAGCACGGAGGGGTTCCAGGCAGAGACCAACATACGGCGGCTGTCGGGATTGTGTTTGAGGGTGTGGATTACCTCTTTGATTTGGTCGATTTCTTCACTGTTCCAGTTGCGCCATTGGTGGCCATAGACTGGTCCTAAATCACCATTTTCATCGGCCCATTCGTTCCAAATACGCACACCATTTTCAGTGAGGTAGTCTATGTTCGTGTCTCCTTTTAAAAACCATAGTAACTCATAGATGATAGACTTGAGGTGTAGTTTTTTTGTGGTCACCATTGGGAATCCTTCACTGAGGTCAAAGCGCATTTGATAACCAAATACACTCTTGGTTCCCGTTCCTGTCCGATCCGATTTCTCAACCCCGTGGTCCAACACATGTCGAACCAAATCCAAGTACTGCTTCATTCAGATTTTTTTTTAAAAATACAATCCAAACACAATGTATTATATGCTATTGTAAAAAACTTTTCAAAGCCTTTTCCACCATATTATCCGATAATGGCACCAGCAATGATCGCAGATAGTATCGATGCCAAAGTACCACCGATGAGCGCACGAACGCCAAACTTGGAGAGCACTTTTCTTTGACCGGGCGCCAAGGAACCAATACCGCCAATTTGGATTCCAATAGAGGCAAAGTTGGCAAACCCACATAACATATAGGTAGCCATGATGACTGATTTCTCGTATTGAAGGTGGATCATGTTCATAGGATTTTTAAGTTCGGCAAGTTGGATATAGCCCACAAATTCGCTTGCCGCCAGTTTGATTCCTAGCAACTGTCCCATGGGCATGATGTCGGGGGTGGGTACGCCCATAATCCACATTAGGGGTGCAAAAATACTACCCAATATTGCCTCCAATGAAAAACTGTCATACAAGGTGTTGGCAGCAAACCAATCGTTGAGGTGGGTCCAATCGCCTATCCAGCCCAAAATGCCATTTGTCATGGCAATCAAGGCTACAAACACCAATAGCATCCCCCCAATGGTGGCGGCCAAACGCAAGCCTTCTACCGTTCCATTTGAAATGGCATCTAGCGCATTGGTACCAATTTTTTCCATGGACACATTGACTTCGTTGTCAATGGTTTCAGTTTGAGGGTATAGGATTTTTGAAACTACGATGGCTCCTGGAGCCGCCATAACTGAGGCTGCCAGCAGATGCTTGGCGAACTCGAGCCGCATCTGTGGGTCATCACCTCCCAAAAAACCGATGTAGGCGGCCAACACACCTCCTGCCACGGTGGCCATCCCTCCAATCATGACCAGCAGAATTTCTGATTTGGTCATTTTTTCCAGATAGGCCTTAATCATTAAGGGTGCTTCTGTTTGCCCTAAAAAAATGTTACCAATAACCGACAAGCTTTCTGCCCCTGATATTTTAAGGATTTTTGTAATGGCAAGTGCCAACATTCGCACCACAAATTGTATAACACCTAAGTAGAACAACAGCGAGGTTAGCGCTGCAAAAAAGACAATGGTTGGGAGGATTTGGAAGACAAAAATATATCCATAAGTGTCTGTGTTCATCAAATCTCCAAAAAGAAAAGCGCTGCCTGCATTGGTGAAGTCAAGAATACTGACAAACACCTTTCCCATGGCTTCAAAAGCAGCCTGGACCCATGACACTTTCAAGATACCAATGGCCAGAATCAGTTGAAGTCCAAGACCGAAGCCTACCGTTTTCCAAGCGATTTTCTTTCTATTAGCACTGCAAGCCAGTGCGATAATTATTACTACAAAAAGTCCCAACACACCGCGGAGAATACCTTCTGTTGTGATTCCACTATTTGGCACCAAAACCTCTTGGCCGAGTATTCCAATGTTACCCATAAATGTTATTGTTTTTTATCAGTTCGTTTAGAAATTTCGTCGCGCAAGCGTACGGCCATTTCGTAGTCTTCTTTTTTGACTGCTTTTTTAATCGCTGCTTGTAGCTCTTCGGCACTCAAACGGCTAAGGTCTTGGGGTTTTTCCTGGGGAGGTTCTTTTTTTGTAGTTGTTTCCTGATAGGAATCCTCCATGGTAATCCCTGCTTTTTCTAGCACTAGGTTGTGGGCAAATATGGGTGCTTGAAAACGAAGCGCAAGTGAAATCGCATCGGAGGTTCGTGAATCAATGATTTCTTCGATTTTATCGCGCTCGCAAATCAAACTGGAATAAAACACCCCGTCGACAAGTTTTTGGATAATTACTCTTTTGATGTTAATATCAAAACGCATGGAAAAATTGCGGAACAAATCATGGGTAAAAGGTCGCTGGAGTTGAATGTCTTTGTCTAGGGCGACAGCTATGGATTGGGCCTCAAATTCTCCTATGACAACAGGCAGCTTTCGTTCGCCATCCACTTCATCCAAGATAAGCGCATAAGCCCCACTTTGGTTTTGGCTATACGAAATTCGGTTTACACGCAATTGAATTAGACTCATAAAAAAAGTAAACAACCAACAAGGTGCCCTCTAAAATATGGAAAATAGCTGATTAAACAGCGCCTGTTTGTAAAGCTTTTAATTTTTCTGTAAGTCGCGGCACCACATCAAAGGCATCTCCTACAATGCCATAGTCCGCTGCTTTGAAAAAGGGCGCCTCAGGATCGGTGTTGATAACTACCTTGATTTTGGAAGCGTTGATACCTGCCAAATGCTGGATAGCACCCGAAATACCGATGGCAAAATAAAGATTGGTTGCCACTGGCTTTCCGGTTTGGCCAACATGTTCACTATGTGGTCGCCATCCCATGTCGGACACAGGTTTTGAGCATGCAGTGGCAGCACCTAAAACATCGGCTAGCTCTTCAATCATGCCCCAATTTTCAGGACCTTTAAGACCTCGACCCCCTGAAACTACCACATCTGCATCAGCGATAGAAGTCTTGCCAGTGTTTTGAGATACTTCGGTTTGAGCTGTAGTTTGTTCGGGCAGGTTGGGTTGAAACTCCACAACCTCAGGGTTAACGTGGTTTTCAACTGCGCCAAATGCGTTGGTGGACAATCCCAAAATGCTGACTTCTGAATGTAGGGAAGTATATGAAAAAGCCTTGTTGCTGAATGCGGTACGTTTGACAGAAAGGTCATTTTCAAATTTAGGCAGCGCTACCACATTAGACACATAAGCTGCATCGAGTTTGGCGGCTAGCATACCTGCCATGTATTTGGCATTGGCACTGCTGCTCAAAACAATGATTTTTGCTTCTTCTTGTTTAGCGGCTTGCGCTACAATGTCTGCATGTATGGCAACATCAAAAGAATCAAAAGACAATTTCGCATTCAAAATTTTTTCGGTTCCATGATACCCCAATTCTTGAGGCGCATCGCAATTGATGGCCACTGCTGAGAGGCTAGCGTTTTGTTGGTCAGCTATGGCCTTGGCATAGGAAACCAACTCAGCAGCATTTTTTTTCAACTTCCCGTTTTCGGATTCGGTAACTACAAGTATAGACATATATGTAAGTTTAAAGAACTTTGGCTTCGTTTTGCAATAAATGGATGAGTTGATCTATATCATCGGCAGGTATCAGTTTTACCTCAGCTTTAGGAGCAGGTTTTTCGAACTTAGTCACTGTTGTTTTGGCGGATATAGGCTGTGAAGCAACCACTTCAAAGGGTTTTTGACGGGCTTGCATAATGCCCCGCATGTTGGGAATTTTCAGGTCTGTTTCTTCAACCAAACCTTTTTGGGCACCTATCACTAAAGGCAGTTTGGTCGATAAAGTTTCCGAACCACCATCCATTTCACGTATGGCGACTGCCTCTTGGCCGTTGATTTCCAAGCCTACACAAGTGTTTACAAATGAGTAATCCAACATGGAGGCCAACATTCCGGGAACCATGCCTCCATTATAGTCGATAGACTCCCGTCCTGCGACAATCAAGTCATAGTTTTTTTCTTGTACATAAGCAGCTATCTGACTGGCTACAAAAAATCCATCGGTAGGTTCTGAGTCAACACGAATGGCTTTGTCTGCCCCTATGGCCAATGCTTTACGTAGGGTGGGTTCAGCATCCGATTTCCCGACATGCAACACGTCTACAGTGGCACCTTGCTGTTCTTTGAACCATATGGCTCGTGTGAGACCGAACTCATCATTGGGATTGATTACATATTGAACACCTTGTGTGTCAAACAAAGTGTCATTTTCATTAAAATTAATCTTGGATGTGGTATCGGGGACGTTGCTGATACAAACAAGTATTTTCATCAAAAATTTATTGGTTTGTAAATATACAAAAAAGCCACTAAGTATTATGCGTGCATAGTATTTTTATTGAGCTGTAAAAAATTGTCAAAATGGTTTTATTATTGCTATTTTTGCGCAGTCAAAAAAAAAGCATGAGAACCATCCAGTTTAGAGAAGCCATTTGCGAGGCAATGTCGGAGGAAATGCGCAGAGATGAAAGCATTTATTTGATGGGTGAGGAAGTGGCCGAGTACAATGGCGCTTACAAAGCATCAAAAGGAATGTTGGATGAGTTTGGTGAAAAACGTGTTATTGACACTCCGATCTCTGAATTGGGTTTTGCAGGTATAGGAGTAGGTTCTACTATGACAGGGAACCGGCCCATTATAGAATTTATGACCTTTAACTTTGCCTTGGTAGGTATTGATCAAATCATCAATAACGCTGCCAAAATCCGTCAAATGTCGGGAGGGCAATTTCCGTGCCCAATCGTATTTAGAGGGCCCACTGCTTCGGCGGGTCAGTTGGCAGCAACGCATTCGCAAGCTTTTGAGAGTTGGTATGCCAATTGTCCTGGTCTTAAGGTCATTGTGCCTTCCAATCCCTATGACGCCAAAGGGTTACTCAAAGCTGCTATCCGAGATGAAGACCCTGTGATTTTCATGGAATCAGAGCAAATGTACGGAGACAAGGGTGAAGTTCCCGAAGGTGAATATGTGTTGCCTATTGGGGTGGCAGATGTGACGCGTACAGGTACTGATGTAACAGTCGTTTCTTTCGGAAAAATCTTTAAAGAAGCTACTGCTGCTGCCGACATACTTGCTAAAGAAAATATTTCGTGTGAATTGATAGATCTGCGCACCGTCAGACCCCTAGACATCAACACCATTATTGAGTCTGTCAAAAAAACCAATCGACTTGTTATTTTGGAAGAAGCATGGCCCTTTGGCAATGTATCAACCGAAATTACTTATCAGGTCCAAAACCAAGCTTTTGATTTTCTGGATGCTCCCATAATCAAAATCAACACCGCTGATACTCCGGCGCCTTATTCGCCAGTCCTATTGGCTGAGTGGCTACCCAATCGAGATGATGTGGTTAAAGCCGTTAAAAAAGTTTTACTCTAAGATTTAAATCAACATAATAGACATGCAAAATACAGTATTATACCTTCCCATACTATTAGCCGTTATTGGTTTGATTGTGATGTATGCCCAATCTGTTTGGGTGCGGAAACAATCTGCTGGCGACGACAAAATGAAAAGTATTTCAGAAAGCATCAAGCAAGGTGCTTTGGCATTTTTGAGTGCTGAATACAGATTGTTGTTCATTTTTGTCATTGTAGCTTCAGCGGCTCTTTTTGGAATTTCAACCATGGTGGATACCACGAGCTGGCTTATAGTGCCGGCATTTGTCATTGGTGCTGTTTTTTCGGCTCTTGCTGGCAATATCGGTATGCGTATCGCTACAGAAGCCAATGCACGTACCGCCGAGGCTGCCAAGACGAGTTTGCCGCAAGCCCTAAAAATATCTTTTGGAGGTGGCACGGTCATGGGACTGGGCGTAGCCGGATTGGCTGTATTTGGATTGAGTTTGATTTTCATTCTTCTGTTGGGTCAGTTTATGGATGGAGCGAATGACTTCTATATAAACATGACAGTTGTATTGGAGTCTCTTGCCGGTTTTTCGCTAGGTGCTGAGTCTATAGCACTATTTGCCCGTGTGGGAGGTGGAATCTATACCAAAGCTGCAGATGTAGGTGCCGATTTGGTTGGAAAAGTCGAAGCAGGTATCCCTGAGGACGACCCCAGAAATCCTGCTACCATTGCAGATAACGTGGGTGATAATGTAGGAGATGTGGCCGGTATGGGTGCCGATTTGTTTGGTAGCTATGTAGCCACCGTTTTAGCCTCGATGGTTTTGGGTAACTACATCATCAGAGATATGAGCCTGGATCAGGGCAGTCAGTTTTCGGATGCTTTCAACGGAATGGGGCCTATATTGCTACCCTTGGTGCTGGCAGGTGTAGGGATTGTTGCCTCTATCCTCGGTACCTTATTTATCCGTATTAAGGACAACAGTGCCAAAGAAGCACAAGTGCAAAAAGCGCTAAACACAGGAAATATTTTCGCAATATTAATCACATTGGTTGCTTCTTGGTTTTTGATAGATTATTTACTGCCTGAAACCATCAACGGTATGCAGTTCTTTGGTGAGGGTGCCAAGGATATTCCTGCTACCAATGTGTTCTATGCGACCATCGTTGGTTTGGGGGTAGGGTATCTTATTTCGCTTTTTACAGAATATTACACCGCTTTGGGTAAAAAACCTGTTTTGGACATTGTGCAAAACTCCTCAACTGGGGCGGCTACCAACATCATCGCTGGTTTGTCTGTAGGTATGATTTCCACAGCATCTTCTGTATTGTTGTTCGCAGCTGCCATTTGGGGTTCTTATGCCCTTGCAGGTTTCTACGGGGTGGCCATTGCGGCCTCTGCCATGATGGCCACTACCGCCATGCAATTGGCCATCGATGCTTTTGGACCCATCGCTGACAATGCCGGTGGGGTTGCTGAAATGAGTGAGTTGCCCAAAGAAGTACGTGAAAGAACCGATATTTTGGATTCTGTAGGTAATACTACAGCTGCGATTGGTAAAGGATTTGCGATTGCCTCTGCTGCCTTGACTGCTTTGGCACTTTTCGCCGCCTATGTAACATTTACCGGAATTGACGGGATCAATATTTTTAAAGCTGACGTACTTGCCGCTTTGTTTATTGGTGGTATGATTCCTGTGGTTTTCTCTGCTTTGGCCATGAAGTCTGTTGGAAAAGCCGCTATGGAAATGGTGCAAGAAGTACGCCGACAATTCAAAGAAATTCCAGGAATTTTGGAAGGAAAAGCAACACCTGACTATGCCAAGTGTGTGGCCATTTCCACCAATGCAGCCCTCAAAGAAATGTTGTTACCCGGCTTAATTACTATCGTTACACCGATTGTTATTGGTTTGGTGATGGGACCAGAGGCTTTGGGTAGCTATATGGCCGGTGTGGCTGTTTCAGGTGTACTATGGGCCATCTTCCAAAACAATGCTGGTGGCGCATGGGACAATGCCAAAAAATCTTTTGAGGCAGGTGTCGAAATCAACGGCAAGATCGAAAAGAAAGGATCAGACGCGCACAAAGCAGCGGTTACCGGAGATACAGTTGGGGATCCATTTAAGG
>JBMYLY010000042.1:0-11845 GCA_049596815.1 Flavobacteriaceae bacterium
CGTCCATTTCCGTGAGGAGTTGGTTGAGTGTGTTTTCTCGTTCGTCATTCGACCCTGTGGTGGGACAAATAGAAGTGATGAAAGCCATGCATCCAAGGATGTCAGAAAGAGAGATTCAAGGGATTCATGAATTTGTTTTTCGAAAATACGGGGCTCAATATCAAGGGTATCCTTCAATCGTAGGGGCAGGCAAACACGCTTGTGTACTGCACTACACGCACAACACAGCCGAAGTTGTGGGCGATGCTTTGGTGTTGATGGACGTTGGTGCCTCTTACTATGGCTATACAGCCGATATCACAAGAACCATCCCTGCAAACGGTACGTTTACCGATGCGCAAGCCGCTATTTATAATTTGGTTTTGTCTGCACAAAAAGCCGGTGTAAAAGCCGCAGTTGCGGGGGCTCCTTTTTCTGCTCCGGGCAAAGTGGCACGTGAAATCATTGAGAACGGTTTGATGGAATTGGGTATTATGCAGGACCGCAAAGAGGTCAGACGCTATTTTCCCCATGGCTCTTCTCATTACATCGGTCTGGATGTACACGACCCTGGCACATATGGGCCGCTAGCTAAAAATAGTGTCATTACGGTAGAACCAGGAATTTATATTCCCCAAAATAGTCCTTGTGATTCCATATGGTGGGGCATAGGAGTTCGGATAGAGGACGATGTTCTTATTACAGAAAATGGACCTGTGAATCTTTCAGTGGGAGTGCCAAGAACCATAGACGAAATTGAGGCCATGATGAAATTACCAAGTGCACTAGATGATTTTATACTTCCAGACTTGCCTTAAGGAGTGATGAGCGCTGATTTGAGTTCCTCGTAAGATTTGACAGCTGTTTTTTCGGATTTTTTGTTTAAAATGACTTGTATCTGCTCAGGAATCTCCACTTTCAGCTTGAGCGTTTGCTCTACGACATCCAAAAATTTAACTGGGTGGGCTGTTTCTAAAAATACCCCTTGAACCTCAGGATGGGCGTTCATGTATTTTTTCAATCCCAAATAACCCACTGCGCCATGTGGATCTGTGACATAATTCAAGCTATTATAAACTTCTGTCATAGCACTGCGTGTTTCTTTATCTGTAAAAGCAAAAGCGGTACAAATGGTTTTAAGTTTGAACAAGTCGTAGTTGAATAGCTTTTGAATGCGATCAAAGTTGCTGGGGTTCCCTACATCCATTGCATTTGAGATGGTTTGTGTGGAGGGTTTGGGTGTAAACACTCCAGCATCCATGTAGCGAGGGAAAGTATCGTTGATATTAGTACTCGCAATAAAGTGTGCAATAGGCAACCCTAATTTATGAGCAATGAGTCCTGCACATAGATTACCAAAATTTCCACTCGGAACAGAAAAAACAAAGGGAGTAGAGGTACGTTTTTTCATCAATTGTTGCACCGCAAAAAAGTAGTAAAATGCTTGGGGTAACCAGCGCGCCACGTTGATAGAATTGGCGGATGTGAGGTTTCTGTGTGCCTTTAAAGTTTCATCGAGGAAAGCTGTTTTGACCATGTCTTGGCAGTCATCAAAAGTACCTTCTACTTCGATGGCTGTGATGTTGTCACCTTGGGTGGTAAGCTGTAACTCTTGAATGGCACTTACTTTTCCTTTTGGAAACAGTATGACAACTTCTACGCCTGGAATACCGACAAATCCACTGGCGACTGCACCTCCGGTGTCTCCTGAGGTGGCGACCAAAACCGTTACTTTTTCTTTGTTTGATTTGTTAAAATATCCCAAACAACGCGCCATAAAACGACCACCTACGTCTTTGAAAGCCATGGTGGGACCATGAAACAATTCGAGGGTTGCGACATTGTCATTTAAGTTAACCAAAGGAAAATCAAAACAAAGGGTTTCAGCCACAATTTGTTTGAGGTCAGCTTCGGGGATTTCATCACCTACAAACTGAGAAATGACCTCAAAGGCAATTTCCTCTTTGGACATTTTTAAAAACCCATCCCAAAACGAATCGGGTAGGGGTTCAATATTTTCTGGAAAAAAAAGTCCTCTGTCAGGCGCAAGTCCCAAACGTACTGCTTTTTCAAAGTTGACAGGGGGTGTGTTGTTGTTTAGGCTAAAAAACTTCATGCGTTATTCGAATCTAAAAATTGAACGCCGTTAGGGTTGATGGGGCACACATGAACTTCGTAAGGCACCCCAATTTTATTATACACTTCTGCCATTGACTCAGCCACTTGATTTGCTTTTGTCATCCCACGAGAAAGGGCAAACACTGAGGGACCAGAACCTGAAATACCACAGCCTAAAGCCCCGGAATTTTTGGCATTTTCTTTGAGTTGGTCAAAACCGGGTATGAGCATAGCGCGTGCGGGCTCTACAATCTCATCTACCAAGGATCGGCTTATTAGATCATAATCTTCTCTATACAGACCGCTTACCAATGCGCCTACATTAGCCCACTGATTAATGGCTTTTTTTAGTGGAATTTTATTGTGCAATACAGCACGTGCATCAGCTGTCTTAACTTCTATTTCAGGATGTATGACAGTTGCTGCCAACTCGAGCGGGGAATTGAGCGCGATAACATCTAAGGGATTTGTTGATCTCACTAAAGTGAAGCCCCCCATAATCACGGGAGCTACATTGTCTGCATGCGCACTCCCACAAGCCAATCGTTCTCCCTCCATCGCAAAAGCAATCAATTCTAATGGGGTAAAAGGCTCCCCCAATAGTTTGTTGATGCCTACTACAACACCTGCAGCACTAGCTGCTGAGCTCCCAATGCCACTACCTGCTTTGATGCGCTTATCAATTTGGAGTTCAAACCCCACAGGTTTGTTATAAGCATTTAAAAATGCTAAGGCTGCAACCCCAGCTACATTTTTTTCAGTTTGTAGGGGTAGGTTTTGTCCTTTGATTTCTGTAATTCGAAAACCTGGAGTATCCGATTTTTGAAGGTGCATCAGGTCGCCTACATTGTCAAGACACAAGCCCAACACATCAAATCCACAGGAGATGTTGGCAATACTCGCCGGCGCAAAAAGTGAAATGCGGTCCATAATTATTGTTTTCCGATGCGAATGATATCTGCAAAAATCCCTGAAGCTGTCACCTCGGCGCCAGCTCCGGCCCCCTTGACGATAAGCGGTTGGTTTTTGTAACGGTCTGTATAAAAAAGTACAATGTTGTCACTTCCTTCCAAATTGTAAAAGTCATGTCCCTGAGGGATTTCTTTGAGCCCCACTTTGGCTTTGCCATCAACAAGTTCAGCCACATATTTGAGGCGGGCATTGTTCTTTTTGGCGGACTGATAGAGGGCTTCAAAATGATCGCTGTGCACATCTAGTGATTCCAAAAATGCTTTGTTGTCTATTGTGTTCAAACAAGCTTTTGGTAAAAAAGATTGATTTTCAATATCGTCTAACTCCAGTGACAAACCGCTTTCACGAGCCAAAATCAATATTTTTCGAGCGACATCAATTCCACTTAAATCAATTTTGGGATCAGGTTCTGTAAAGCCGGCCTCCATCGCACGTTCCACTACTTTTCTGAAGGAAGTTTTTTCGTTAAACTCATTGAAAACAAAATTCAAACTCCCAGACAGAACCGCCTGGATGGTATTTACAGTATCCCCGGATGCAACCAGATTGTTTAGGGTATCAATGACGGGTAGTCCTGCTCCTACATTGGTCTCAAACAAGTAGGGTGCATTGAATTTACGTGCTAAGTGTTTTAGTTTTTGGTAGTGGTTCAGTTCGTCTGCCGCTGCAATTTTGTTACATGTGACTACTGAGATGTTGTTTTCCAAATAACGGGCATAGGTATGTGCAATGTGCGCGTTGGCTGTGTTGTCCACAAAAATGGAGTTACGCAAATTAAATTCCTTAGCGGTTTGATAGAATACGTCTGTGTTTGCTTTCACTCCTTTTTGCAGTGTATCAGCCCAGTTTTTTAAGTCAATACCACTGGCATCTGTCACCATGGTTCTAGAATTGGATAGACCCACCACACGAATATTGAGTTTTAAATTGTCCCGTAGGTATTTTTTTTGTTTGTCCAGTTGTTCAAGTAGTTTGCTACCCACATTTCCTACCCCTGTTATAAACAGGTTGATTTGTTTGATTTGCTCCTCAAAAAAGGCTTCGTGAAGTGTGTTTAATGCTTTTTTTGTGTGGATCTTGTCAATAACAGCAGTAATATTTTTTTCAGATGCTCCTTGAGCAATGGCTTTCACGTTCACGTTGTTCCTACCAAGAGCACTAAACATTTTTCCACTAATGCCTTGGTGGCTTTTCATTTTCTCACCTACCAAAGCAATGATAGCCAGGTCTTCTTCCAGGTGGATGGGATTGATTTTATGGCTCTCAATTTCGTAAGAAAAGGCCTCCTCGATTTTTTCTTTTGCAAAAGCAGCGCTAGCAGTGTCTATTCCAAGACAGATAGAATGTTCAGAAGATGCTTGGGTAATCATCACCACATTGATTTGGTGTTGGGCCAACACAGATAGTAGTTTTTTGGAGTATCCCGGGATGCCAATCATGCCGCTACCCTCAAGAGTTAGCAACGCAATGTTGTCTATGTGGCTGATTCCTCGAACTGCACCTCCGTTTTCTTTGATTTGTGTAGAAATAAGGGTGCCCTCTTCCTCAGGCTTAAAAGTGTTTTTGACTAGAACGGGTATTTCTAATTCAGTTACCGGTTGGAGGGTAGGTGGGTATATGACTTTGGCGCCAAAATGTGAAAGCTCCATGGCCTCTTGGTAGGAAATATTGTGAATGGTTCGGGCTTGCTTAACAAATTTTGGGTGTGCTGTGAAAATCCCACTGACATCACTCCATATCTCAAGCCGTTCTACTTCCAAGGCACATGCAATAAGGGCGGCTGTCAAATCAGAACCACCCCGTCCCAAGGTAGTGGGGATGCCATTGGCATTTTGTGCAACAAAACCTGGCACAATGGTAATGTTTTCCTCAGATTTTGAAAAGTAATCTTGAATTGAATCATATGTTTTTACGTAATCAACATTGTTGGGTTGGGCATTGTTTGAGGTAAAAATAAAATCACGCGCATTCTTTTGAGCCACATCTAAACCGCGACTGCTAGCTGCTTTGGCGATGATAAAATACGAGAGGAGTTCTCCAAACCCCAACATATGATCCAAGGTTTTAGGGGAAAGCTCCCTCAACAAATACACACCTTCATGCAAAGTACTCAGCGCATTGATTTGTTGTTTCACACGACTCAATACACTGCTTTGGGACTGCACAGGAATGAGTGCTTTTGTTGTGTTGATGTGGCGCGTTTCAATTTGATCAATGATCTTTTGATAGCCCAAATCTCCTTTGGCGGCTAAATGAGCGGCTTCCTGGATGGCATTAGTAATACCACCAAAGGCCGAAACCACGATTACCTGTTTGGTATTTTTAGACTGGATGATATCCAATACTTGCTCAATTGATGTATGGTCTGCTACAGAAGTACCTCCAAATTTTGCTACAATCATGATTATATGTTTTCCTACCAACTTTGGCCACTTATGGCCTTGTTTGCTTAGGTTACGCAATCTGCAAAAATATCATTTTTACGCAAGTGTAAGAGCCTTTTTATTAAATTTCATTTTTCTTATTTTTTTGTCACATAATTTTGATTTTTTTTAAGAAAAACGATTTATTAACCATGTTTTGTGTCAAATCCTAAATCCATGGGAACTTGAATATTTAAAATTCATATAACTATTAAAAATTGGCAGAAAATATGTGTCCATACTTTTGGTTTTTATGGGGTTTGTTTACGATTTTTATACAAAATTTCACCTATGCTCCAAAGCATGCAGCAAGCGCGACAAAATATACATGTCAAAGGGTTTTTAGACATGTCAGTTCCTGACAGCAAACAACTTTTGTCAGAAATAGAACGCTTAAAAAAAGAACGCAATGCTGTGATTTTGGCACACTACTACCAGTCACCGGAAATTCAAGATATCGCAGATTTTTTGGGGGATAGCTTGTATTTGGCACGTGCGGCCAGTTCGGTTTCTACAGATATGATTGTTTTTGCAGGTGTTCATTTTATGGCTGAAACAGCCAAAATTATCAATCCCTCTAAACAAGTGGTGCTTCCTGATTTACACGCAGGCTGTTCTTTGGCAGATTCTTGTCCGCCGGATCTTTTTAGAGCTTTTAAGGAGCAACACCCCGATGCTGTGGTGGTTTCTTACATCAACTGTTCTGCTGAAATCAAAACCTTGAGTGATGTGGTGTGTACTTCTACCAATGCAGTTCGTGTTATTGAATCCATTCCTGCTGACAAAGAAATCATTTTTGCACCCGACAAGAACCTTGGAAAATATTTAATCAAAAAAACAAAACGCCCTATGATTTTATGGGAGGGTTCTTGTATCGTTCATGAAGCCTTTTCTTTTGAAAAAATTTTGGCGCTCCTCAAAGAACACCCCAATGCCAAATGCATAGCCCACCCCGAGAGTGAGTCTCAGATTCTGGATTTTGCACATTTTATTGGGAGCACATCGGCGTTGTTACGCTATGTTCAAGAGGATGATGCTCAGGCTTATATTGTGGCTACGGAAGCGGGAATCCTACATGAAATGCATAAAAAAGCCCCAAACAAAACTTTTATTCCTGCACCTGTCGATGACGATACTTGTGCTTGTAGTGAATGTGCTTTTATGAAAATGAATACCTTAAAAAAATTGTATTTGTGTATGCAACATCAGGCGCCAGAGATTATTCTTCCCAAACACATCATGGATGATGCCATTCTGCCTATCCAACGCATGTTAAGTCTAGGGTGATGCAGTTAGAAACCGATTTGCTTGTTGTGGGTACTGGGATTGCAGGAATTACATGCGCACTTCATTATGCTCAGGCGCATCCAAATCAAAAAATCACACTGATATCCAAACGAAATATTTTCGAAACCAATACGCGCTACGCTCAAGGAGGTATTGCGGCTGTCACGGATTTTTTAAAAGACTCGTTTTGTAAACACAAACAAGATACCCTCCGAGCGGGCGATGGACTCTGTGACCCTTATGTGGTTGACTTTGTTGTTAAGGAAGGGCCGCAGCGATTGGAAGAAATGTTAGCGTGGGGCGTTTCTTTTGACCAGAATAAAAAAGGTTTTCACTTAGGTAAAGAAGGTGGACATAGTGCATCCAGAATAGTTCATTACAAAGACCGTTCAGGCCACCAAATTCAAGAGGGACTCATCAGGCGTATGCAGGCTTTGTCAAATATAGCAGTTCTTGAATACCACAGTTTGGTGGACTTGATTACGGACCATCATTTGGAAAAAAAACACTTTGGTCGTTGCTATGGGGCTTATGTGATTAATATCAACAACAACGAAGTGACACGTATTGCCTCCAAAGCTACCGTGTTATCAACCGGAGGCGCTGGACAACTCTATGCACATACCACAAACCCGGAGGGGGCCACTGGTGACGGACTCGGAGCAGCTTACCGTGCTCGTGTGGCCATCAAACACCTTCAGTTTGTGCAATTTCATCCCACAGCCCTATATCCAAAACTTGCTAACAATACCTTTTTGATTTCTGAAGCCATTCGAGGTGCCGGTGCCGTATTGAGAAACAGTGAAGGAGTCGCTTTTATGAAGTCATATGATTCGAGAGGGGAATTGGCCTCCAGAGATATAGTGGCACGCGCCATAGATGCAGAACTCAAAAAACACGCCTCCGATTGGGTGTGGCTAGACTGCACAAGCATCCCCGAAGCAGTCATGGAAAAGGAATTTCCAACCATTTTAGAATCCTGTCAGTCTGTTGGAATTGACCCTTTGGAAGCGCCGATACCTGTCGTTCCGGCGGCGCACTATTTTTGCGGAGGCATTGCTGTTGATCAATACGGACGAACTGACCTCAATGGTTTGTATGCGATTGGAGAATGTAGTCATACAGGCTTGCATGGTGCCAACCGCTTGGCTTCGAACTCTTTGCTCGAGGCTTTGGTTTTTGCCAAAAGAGCTGCTTCTGAACTAGCTAAAGAAATTCCTCAAATTCCATTTGATGAAACTTTTTTAAAACTGATACCACTTTGGAAAGGGGATGGGTACGTTTCTACAAAACAGACCGCTAACTTGGAACGCATAAGGGAAGAGCTTCAGCAAATTATGAGCCAACACGTTGGGATCGTGCGGACTCATAAAGGGTTGCAATATGCGTATAGAGAAATGCAAACCCTTTTTCATCAAATCAACACCCTGTATAACAACGAATCACTCTCACTCCAACTCAGCACCCTGCGCAATATGATAGCGGTTGCTTATCTGCTTATCGATCAAGCGCAAAATTTCACACAAAACAAAGGCACACATTACATTGCGAATGAAAACTAAAATTTTTTCGGATCAACACCGAGAGCAACTCAATACCTTTATCACTCATGCTTTATCTGAGGATATAGGCCCGGCTGACCATTCAACACTTTCGACCATAGCACTTCACGCCAAAGGTTCAGCGCAACTATGGGTCAAAGCTGATGGGGTATTGGCAGGTATTGAATTGGCTCAAATGATTTTTCATGCTTTAGACAAAGAGATGGTTGTTAATACGCATGTGAACGATGGCGATTTGGTGTCTTCCGGTACTCTTGCGTGTACGGTGTCGGGTTCAATCCATGCCTTACTGTCAGCAGAGAGAGTAGTGCTTAACTGTATGCAACGTATGAGTGGCATCGCAACCCTGACACGTGCTTTTCAAGAAAAAATCGCACATACTTCTTGCCGGGTTTTAGACACGAGAAAAACGACCCCGAATTTTAGAATTCCCGAAAAGTGGGCAGTTCATTTAGGGGGAGGAGTCAATCACCGCTTTGGACTTTATGATGCCATCATGATCAAAGACAACCATATCGATTTTAATGAGAGTATAGAGGCAGCGGTAAATAGTTGCAAAGCTTATTTACGCCAAAACAACTTATCACTCTCGGTCATAGTAGAGACCCGCAACATTGATGAAGTCCAACAATGCGTGGCTGTTGGTGGTATGGATCGCATTTTGCTTGACAATATGACGCCAAAACATATTAAAGAATCGCTGGCTATTATTCCTGAGACTATGGGTACAGAAGCTTCAGGAAATATTCATATCGATAATGTGGTGGAGTATGCTGAAACAGGTGTAGATTTTGTTTCTGTGGGTGCCCTTACGCATTCTGCTACCCCTTTAGATATGAGTCTGCTTTCTAGTTGACGCTAGCTTGGTAATTGCAGTTTTTCTCGATTGATTTTATCATCTTAATTGCAATATCCTTTTGAGTAGCAGACTCTATTCCCTCAAGTCCTGGAGATGAATTTACTTCAAGCACAAGAGGCCCTCTCGAAGATCTTATAATATCCACACCTGCAACTTTGAGCCCCATGGCTTTGGTAGCTTTTATCGCCATTTTACGTTCTTCGGATGTGGTTTTGACCAAGCTTGAAATGCCTCCCAAATGCACATTGGCTCTAAATTCTCCTGGAGGGGCACTCCGTTGCATAGAAGCCACCACTTTGCCATCAACCACAAAACAACGCAGGTCTTTACCATCAGCCTCTTTGATAAATTCCTGTACCAAAATATTGGCATTGAGGCTTTTGAATGCGTTGATCACACTTTCAGCTGCTTTTTTGGTTTCCGCCAACACGACCCCTTTTCCTTGAGTTCCTTCTAGTAGTTTTACTATCAATGGAGAGCCGCCAACCATTTCAATCAGGTCAGAAGTGTCAAGAGGTGAACTTGCAAAGCCTGAGGTGGGAATTTGAACCCCTTGACGAAGCAATAGTTGTAACGAAAAAAGTTTGTCTCTCGACTTTATAATGGCATCTGAATTGTTAAGACAAAATACGCCCATGCTTTCAAAAAGCCGTATCAATGCACAAGCATAAAAAGTTTGTGCTGGGCGGACTCTTGGGATAATCGCGTCTAGATTTGAAATGCTTTTGCCGCCCCTGTATTGAATTTCGGGACGGCTGGCATCGAGTTTCATAAAACATTGCCTGATGTTGTAGAACTCTATATGATGTCCAAGTTGTTCTGCTGCTTCCATCAGTCGGCGATTGCTGTACAAATTGGGATTACTTGCGAGCAGCCCTATCCGTAACCCTGAATGATTCTTTTTTGGTTTGCTATAATGTTCCTGAATCTGATCTTTACTCAACTCTCCTAAAGTGAATTGTTGTTCGGGATCCACTATAAGTTTTCCGGACATTGCTTCGCGTCCCAACAACATCCTGTAGCCCATCGCGTGGCGATTTGTCAAAGTCACCTCAATCTCCCATGTTTGGTTTTGAATGGTCAGCGGGGTTTTAATCACAAAACGCTGTTCACGTGTGCCACTAGAACTTTTTACTATCCTACGATCCGTGACTCGTGCATTGCATTTTATTTTTCGCTTTCCATCATTCTGAATAGGGAATACGTCAAACTCTACCCATGTTTCTCCGTTGCGTAAATAACTCTTGATGTTGACAGCGTGTAGGCTGGAAGTTTTGGCACCACTATCAATACGTGCATTGATGTAAGGGATTTTAAGGTCATTTAAACCCACCCATTCTTCAGCGCCAACAGTAATTTTTTCTGTCATTTTTAAAAAAATTAGAGCGCAAAAGTCGAAAAAAACTTGTTAAGAAATCAACAAATATCCATTAAGATTTTGCAGGGTCTTTTTCGTGGTCAATTGTCAGTTGAAGACTCTCGCTTTTTCCATCCCAATCGAAGGTCAAAAGTGCTCCTTTGGGGATTTTACTTTTGACAATCTCCTCGGCCAAGGCATCCTCTATGTATTTCTGCAAAGCACGTGCCAAGGGTCGAGCCCCATATTCGGCATCAAACCCTTTGTCATTGAGAAATTGTATGGCTTTTTTCTTGAGTTTCAATGCAAAGCCAAGTTCGTTGATACGATGCTCAAGTTCTTTGAGTTCAATGGTGATGATTTTGGCAATGTCCTCTTTTTGCAAGGCGTTAAATATGACCACATCATCGATGCGATTCAAGAATTCAGGTGCAAAAGTCTTTTTTAAAGCGTTTTGGATGACACTTTTGGTGTGCTTGTCTGCTTGGGATTTTTGTGCATTTGTACCAAAACCGACCCCTAAGCCAAAGTCTTTTACCTGTCTTGCACCTAAATTGGATGTCATGATGATGATTGTGTTTCGAAAATCAATCTTACGGCCTAAAGAGTCTGTGATAAAACCGTCGTCTAAAATCTGTAACAACATATTAAAGACATCGGGGTGTGCTTTTTCTATTTCGTCTAACAGGACAACCGCATAGGGCTTGCGTCGCACCTTTTCAGTTAGTTGACCTCCTTCCTCGTAGCCCACATAGCCCGGAGGGGCACCTATGAGTCTTGAAATGGCGAATTTTTCCATATACTCGCTCATGTCGATTCGAATCAATGATTCAGACGAATCAAACAGCTCTGTTGCAAGTACTTTGGCCAGTTGGGTTTTCCCTACTCCTGTTTGTCCTAAAAAGATAAAGGAACCAATGGGTTTATTGGGGTCTTTTAGACCAGCTCGGTTTCTTTGAATGGCACGTACCACTTTTTGAACTACCTCATTTTGACCAATGATTTTCTGCTCAATAAGCTCAGTCAAGTTGGACAATTTGATGCCCTCGGATTCTGCCACTCGGTGTACAGGAATTCCAGTCATCATAGAAACAACTTCGGCAATATCTGCCTCGCTAACTGTTTCTCTGTTGAGTTTTTGGGTCTCTTGCCATTCTTCTTGGGCGAGTAATAGCTCTTTTTCGATTCGTTTTTCATCATCTCGAAGTTTGGCAAGGTGGTGTAGCGGTTTCCGGATTGGAAATGGCTCAAGTCACTAAAATCAAATTTGTGATTCAAAATACTAAAG
>JBMYLY010000043.1:0-11699 GCA_049596815.1 Flavobacteriaceae bacterium
TATTGCATCATACCTTCACCAATATTCATGGCCATGATGAAGACCTAGAGGCGGGCGTTGTGATGCGATTTAGCAAACATTCCAAGTGGCGAAAATTCCACCGTTTTCAACATCTCTATTTTATATTGTTGTATGGGCTACTTACCATCAAATGGGCTTTGGTAACAGATTTTCTACAGCTGAAGCGTTATCTCAAGAACAACCTATCACACAAGAAAAACATACAACCCAAAAAAGAGTGGGGTGTGTTGATTCTGTCTAAGGCATTTTATTTGCTGATTTGGATTGTACTACCGCTACTGATTTTAGACCTTTCATGGTGGAAAATATTGATTGGATTTTTTGTGATGCATTATACCGCAGGACTGATATTGAGCACCATTTTTCAGTTGGCACATATCGTGGAGCCTGCTCATATGCCTACGCCTTCTGAAAAAGGAGATATCAAAAACACTTGGGCCATTCACCAACTTTTTACCACGGTAAATTTTTCTGTAAACAACCGTTTTATACGATGGTTTACGGGAGGCCTCAACCATCAAATTGAACATCACATTTTTCCATACATCAGTCACGTGCACTACTTTCAAATTTCAAAAATTGTAAAAAAGACTGCCAAAGAATTTGAACTGCCCTATCATGAATTTGAATCCACTCGGGCTGCATTGACATCGCACTACTACCTTTTAAAAAATATGGGAAGAAAACCCATTACTGTAAAAGCATAAATTATGAGTAAAGCACTATCTACACGCATCACAAATCTTCCAGCGTCTGCCACATTGGCTATGGCAGCCAAAGCCAGAGAACTCAAACAACAAGGCATAGATATCATCGGACTTAGCCTTGGCGAGCCGGACTTTAACACCCCTGAATTTATCAAAGAAGCAGCCATTCAAGCTGTGCAGGATAACTACAACTCCTATACGCCTGTAGATGGGTATTTAGAGCTAAAAGAGGCTGTATGTAGAAAGTTTAAGCGCGACAACCAACTCGATTATCAACCTTCCCAAATTGTGGTTTCTACAGGAGCGAAACAGTCGATTGCCAACGCCATTCAAGTATTGGTTGATCCGGGTGACGATGTTCTGCTAGTTGCGCCCTATTGGGTAAGCTATGCTGCGATTGTGATGCTAGCAGAGGGAAATCCGATTGAAATCTACTCTGATATTGAGACCGAATTTAAAATCACTCCTGAACAATTGGAGGCAGCCATCACACCCAAAACCAAAATGGTGGTAATCAACTCTCCCAACAACCCCAGCGGATCGGTCTATACCGAAGCTGAGTACCGAGCTTTGGCGGCTGTTCTTGAAAGACATCCTGATATTTATGTGCTTTCAGATGAAATTTATGAACACATCAACTACGGAGTACCTCATTTTAGTTTTGCATGTATCGAATCGATGTATGACCGAACCATCACTGTCAATGGTGTTGCCAAAGCCTTTGCCATGACTGGCTGGCGGGTTGGTTATATAGGCGCACCCGAATGGATTGCCAAAGCCTGTACCAAAATGCAAGGACAAATCACGAGTGGTACCAATTGTATTGCCCAGCGCGCTACGATTGCGGCCTTGGACGCACCGGTGGAACAGATTCGATATATGATCGATGAATTTGCCTCGCGAAGAGAATTGATATTGGACTTACTCGGTTCTGTGGAAGGTTTTAGGCTCAACCAACCCAAAGGTGCTTTTTATGTGTTCCCAGATGTTTCCCACTATTTCGGAAAAACACTGAAAGGAAAAACAATTGAGAACGCATCTGACTTCGCGCTTTACCTACTTGAGGAAGCGCATGTGGCTACAGTGACAGGTGACGCCTTTGGTTGCCCAAATAACATCCGAATTTCGTATGCTGCCTCAACCGAAGAGATTGTGGAAGCCATCAAAAGAATCAAATCCGCTTTGACTTAGTGGTCACTCCAGAAGTAAGGAGTAAAAAGCATGAGCACCGTAAAGAGTTCCAAACGGCCTACCAGCATATAAAAACTACTCCACCACTTGGCTATCATTGGTAAATCTGCATAATTGAGTACAGGACCTACAGAACCTAAACCTGGACCCACATTCCCCAAACTGGAGGCTGAAGCACCCACAGCGGAGATAAAATCTAGCCCCAAAAAACTAAAGACCCCTGCGCCTATGATGAATAAAATCATATACAAGATAAAAAAGGCGAGAATCTTAAAAACAAATCCTTGGTCAATGGTCGTATTATTAAGTCTCAAAGACAAAATGGCATTGGGATGAAGTGCTTTTTTAAACTCCAAAAAACCATTTTTGATTAGAATCAAATGGCGAACCACCTTGACACCTCCTGAGGTTGATCCTGAAGAACCTCCCAAAAAAAACAAGCCAAAAAACAGCATGGTTAAAAACGGGGTAAATGAAGTGAAATCTGCTGTGACAAGACCTGTTGTGGTGATGACAGCCACCACTTGAAAAAGGGCGTGCCTAAAGCTACTTTCTAGCTTACCAAATACTTGAGGGTGATCAATAGACGAGGCAGTGGTGAGGTCAACTTTGGTGTAAATTCCGATAAAGCTTATCACTGCAAAAGCAAGAACAAAACCTGCATACCAACGGAACTCATTGTCAGAAAACACTCTTTTGAATTTTCCTTTAATGGCAAGATATATTAACACAAAATTAGAGCCCGCCAAAAACATAAATAGAATCACAATGTATTGCACCAAAGGCAGATGATTCCAATAAGACATACTGGCATTTTTAGACGAAAAACCACCAGATGCCATGGTACTCATTGCGTGATTTACAGCATCAAAAACACTCATGCCTGCAAGCGATAGCATCAAGGCTTGAAGCGCTGTAAAGCCTACATATATGTACCACAGTCGTTTGGCGGTATCGCTGATTCTCGGGTGGAGTTTGTCACCTCCTACTCCTGGTGATTCAGCACTAAAAAGCTGAACACCTCCGATGCCTAATAATGGAAGAATCGCAATGGCCAGAACAATGATTCCCATCCCACCTAGCCAATGGGTCAGTGAACGCCAAAGAATCAAACTTTTTGGCAAAGATTCGATATCCTGAATTACGGTAGCGCCCGTGGCCGTATATCCCGACATGGTTTCAAAAAAGGCATCAGTTAGGCTGTCAATCGAGTCGGTTGTTAGAAAAGGAAGGGTGCCAAAAACAACCATCACCAACCAACCCAATACTACGATCAGGTAACCATCTCTTTTTTTGATTTCTCTTTTTTGTTTTAGCGTGAGTAACATCATACTCAGACCCGCTGCGAAAGTGATTCCTGTGGACAAAAACAACCCCGATGTTGCGCCGTCATCCAAAAACAAACTCACCAAAGAAGCAATCAACATGGCGCCGCCGTTGAACAACAACAACAACCCTAGGATATGCAATATGGTTTTGTAATGAAACATTGCTATCGAAACAGACGTTCAATTTTAGAAATAGATTTTGGGAGGCAACAGACCAACACACGGTCACCCGGAAGGATTTCGAAATCTCCCAGTGCAATAATTCCTTGATTATTGCGAATTACACCTCCAATGGTGGCTGTGCGTGAAATGTCTAAATCGCGAATTTTTTTTCCTAAAACTTTGGATTCAGGACTCACAACAAATTCCAAGATTTCAGCATCCATATTGTTGAGCTTGGCTAAATCGACCACTTTTCCCTTACGGATATACCTAAATATGGTATTGGCGGTCAACAGTTTCTTGTTGATGAGTGTGTCCACGCCCATAGATTTGGTCAACTCAAAATAGTCTGTGTTTTCAATCAGGGCAATGATTTTAGAAACTTGTTTGGACTTGGCCATCAGGCATGACATGATATTGGTTTCCGAATCATCGGTTACTCCCAAAAAGGCATCCATGCCTTCAATATTCTCTTCAACAAGCAATTCTACATTGCGCCCATCCCCATGAATTATTAAGGTGTTGGGAAGGCGCTCAGCCAAGGTAATGGCTTTTTCTTTATCCAATTCAACAAGTTTCACTCGTACCCCTCTGGCGCAGAGTTCCTCGGCTGTTTTGGAACCGATACGTCCACCTCCGAGAATCATCACATCTTCCACATTTTTTTTAGTAAAACCAGTGAGCTTATAAAGCTCATCCATACCCTCTTTGGCACAGATAAAATAGACCTGATCTCCAGCCTCAAACATCGTGTCGCCTCTAGGAATGAGGGTAGTAGAACTATTGGCGCGTTTGATGGCAATGGGCATAAAATGTACTTCAGGAAAAACCGCAGCAGCTTCTTTAACAGACTTGCCAACAAAGGGAGCCGACTCCTGAAGCGTGGTGCCCATCATGGTCAATGCCCCTCCTTCAAATTCATAGCTATTATTAAAAGCAGACTGATTCACCAATAACTGAATTTCCTTGGCCGCAAGTTCTTCTGGGGAAATCAACTCGTCAATACCTAATGCATGAAAATCAACGTCTTCTTTGTATTTATCAAATTCGATATTTGTCACACGTGCAATGGTGCGCTTGCAACCCAATTGTTTGGCCAACAAACAACACATCAAATTGGTAGTTTCTGACGGGGTTACGGCAATCATCATGTCTGAAGCACCTGCATCTGCCTTTTTTAAGGTGGCCAAAGCTGAGGGGTCGCCTTGTATGGCTCTTATGTCCAGGTGGGTATCTGCATAGTTGAGGTCGTCTTTGACACAGTCAATGAGTGTTATATCCTGAGACTCAAAAGACAGCAACTTTGCCAGATGAAGTCCCACATCGCTTGCACCAGCTATGATAATTTTCATGAAGGGCCTTGGTTTGTCGGTACAAATATAGAAGATTTTTAAGTTGACCTCCTACAACTGAGGTTGGGTGCATCCATTCGATTATCTTTGCTAAAAATTTGTTATGTCCAGAAAGACGGTCACTCCTTACAAAAATTCTAAGGATTCCAAAAAGCAACAAGTCACCCAAATGTTTGACAACATTGCGACCAACTACGACGCACTCAATCGGGTGATTTCTATGGGCATCGATAAAAAATGGCGTAAAACCCTCGTGGAAATGGTGCGCCAACAAAAACCAATTAGCATACTGGATGTAGCCACAGGCACAGGTGATTTGGCACTTGCCTTAAGCCATATTGAAGGAACTGAAATTACTGGGTTAGACATTGCCCCTGAAATGTTGGCCATTGGCAAGGATAAGGTGGCAGATCAGAATTTGGGAAAGCGTGTCAGCATGGTTGTGGGTGATGCGGAATCCTTACCATTTGAAGATGACTCCATAGATGCAGTTACAGTGGCTTTTGGAGTTCGTAATTTTGGCAACCTTGACAAGGGGTTGCAGGAAATTTATCGGGTGCTAAAATCCGACGGACAGCTCTATGTGCTAGAGACATCGGTTCCTCAAAAATTTCCATTTAAACAAGGCTACCAAGCCTACAGCAGTCTGTTTTTACCAATTGTAGGTCAGCTATTTTCCAAAGACAAAAGTGCTTACGAATATCTATCAGATTCGGCAGCGGCATTTCCTTACGGAGAGGCTTTCAACAATATTTTGCAAAAAAATGGGTTTGCAGAGGTAAACCATTACCCTCAAACCTTTGGTGTGGTTACCATATACAATGCTAAAAAAACAGCTATTGAAAGTTAAATATTTGCTTTTTGCCTGTCTTTGTTTTACATCCCTATTGCAGGGTCAGCTACGTGATGTGCCTGACTATCACAAGTCGTCTGAGAAAAATTTAGTTCGTTTTGGTTATTATTTAGGGCTTAACTACACGAATTTTGAAGCCGACTATCTCGAAAACCGTTCTCAACAATTGGATATACAACCCGAATATGGTTTTAATGTCGGGCTGTTCGTCGATTTGCGACTAAATCAACACCTAAACTTGCGGTTAGAACCGGGTATGTTTACCACCCAACGAAATATCACTTTTCCCAACTGGCCAGAAGTCACTAACCCAGACAATTCTTTAAGAGATGTAAAATCGACTTATATACGATTCCCGCTAGTGTTAAAATTTTCTGCACTTCGACTCCACAACGTACGTCCCTATGTGATTGCAGGCGCATCAACCTCTATTAATCTTTCAAGTAATGAAAATAGTGTGGAAAATAATAATTCAGGGCAATTCAGAACGCGTACCCAAATGCATGCCCTTGAACTAGGATTGGGTGTAGAACTTTATCTTCCTTATTTTAAATTTACCCCCTCAATACGTGGTGTTTTTGGGCTTAATGACGAACTGGTTCCGGACTCTTGGACCACCAACATCCAAGGGCTTAAAACAAGAGGGATTTTCTTGAATTTTATTTTTGAATAGTTTGGATTCTTGTGATTTCACCCATCAAAATCCCAGCTGCCATGGCGGCATTTAAACTTTCCGCCCGCCCATAGCGAGGAATCGAAACTTGTTTTTGAAGTTGTGAGGCGACGGCATCGGAAAGTCCTTGACCCTCGTTACCTACTACCAATATCGTGGGTGTCGTGATGGATGTTTCGTAAACAGAAGTGCCAGACATAGAAGCACCAACAGTGGTGTAATTTTTCTGTGAGGCCAACCAATGGGGCAAATCCACATAATGAACACCCACACGTGCCAGCGAGCCCATGGTGGCACGGACCACCTTGGGGTTATAGCAATCTACCGTGTCATGAGAACAAACCAGGTCTTTCACGCCAAACCAATCACACAGCCGGATAAGCGTACCCATATTTCCAGGGTCTTGAATGCCATCCAGAGCCAAGATAAAATCTGTTTGTTGGGGTGTAGAGGGACTGGGCATAGTAAAAACTGCCAACGCGTTGGAAGGTGTTTTTAGGTGACTCAATGATTTCATTTCATAAGATTTGACAACTGTAGCCTCATGATTTTCAAAAGAGGCAGCGTTTGTCACATACAACTCCTTTGGGGTATAACCCGACTGTATAAATTCATGAACAGACTTGTGTCCTTCTACCACAAAAAGCCCGTGTTGGACTCTTTGTTTTTTTTGAGCGAGTTGCTGAATGAATTTTGCCCGACTTTTGCTAAACATACAAATGACGTATTTTTGGTAATTAATGCACCCATTGTTGAAGCACACCGGTTCAAAAATACTATTATTCGTTTGCTTAGCCACCATCCTTTTAGGTTGTAGTGTGCATAAGTCGATTGATGATGAACGTTACCTACTCAACGAAAACATCATTATCTACAATGGCGAAAGAACCAATGTGGATTCATTACGCAGGCTGATTTCACAAAAACCCAACAACAAACTGCTAGGCATTCCTCTGAAGCTTTTGCTGCATCAGTCTGCCAATCTAAATGTCAATTATGATTTTGACCAATGGTTGCAAAAGAAGCCCAAGCGACAAGCACGCATGCAAAAAATTTGGTCGCAAAAACAAATCGATCAGATGCGGAGTTATAAAACGCGTTTTCAAGAATGGAAAATGAGAAATGGAGAACCTCCCTCACTGGTGGATTCTTTATTATACGCCACCTACGCTAACAATCTCAGAACCTACCTCTCTAATAAGGGGTATTTTAAGACCTCTGTTGAAGTAGAAGAGGTCATAGAGAACGCGTCCAAAAAAAGAAAAAACCTTGTGTATAACATCCAAACGGGGCTTCCTTATGCATTGGACACGATTGGCACGCAGATTCAAAGTCCTGTCATCGACTCTCTATACCAGGAAATTCAAAACGAATCACTACTAAAGAAAGGAGATAATTTTAACACTTTGGCCTTCGAAGCGGAGCGAAATCGCTTGTACCAACACTTTAGAAACTCGGGTGTATATGAATTTCAATTGAACTCCATTGATTTTGAAGTGGCATGGGACACCACTGGAACCGATTTTTTACTCCCTGTAAAAATCAACATTGAGGACTTTAGAAAAAATACTGAAAACGGAGTTGTTTTAGCTCCATACTCTGTAAAAAAAATCAACGCTGTTGATGTATACACAATTTCAGAAGGTCAAGATATCTCTAACGACACTTATTCACAGCAAGGCAGTTTTAATCAAGTACAATTTTTTGGTCAAAACAAATTGCGTTACAGACCTAAAGTTTTGGCAGATGCCATAGGCTTACGCCCAGGGATTCCCTACAGCGACTTGTCTAGAGACCAGACGCTTCGACAGCTCAATAGGCTGCAAATATTCGAGTATCCTACCATCAATTACAGTTATTCGGACAGTTTGCAAAATTGCTTAAATGCATCTATTCTATTGCGGCCCAAAGATCGGTTCGGGCTAGAATTTGGGGTAGATCTCACCCAATCTAACATTCAAGACCAAGGAATTGCTTTCAATTCGGGTTTGAGTGTTTTGAACGTTTTTAAAGGGGCTGAAAGACTGGAACTCTCTGCACGTGGCACGATAGGACGATCCGCAGACCAAGTGATATCAGAGATTGGAGGGGACATCAGCCTCAACATTCCGCGAATATTTGCGCCAAACCTTTTTTCTAAACTCATTCCGGTTGCACAAAAACCTAGCACCACTTTGAGCTTGGGTACGGCCATCCAAAACAATATTGGACTAGACAAACAAACTTTCTCCGCCAATCTGAGCTATCGTTGGGAACCCAATACTTTCAGACGCATCGACTTTCGTTTGCTGGAACTTACCTTGGTAAACAATCAAAATATTGAAAACTACTACAATATATATAACAACGCCTATTCTCAACTCAACGAATTGGCAAAAAACACAGCCAATACAGATGCTTTCTTTGACGGCAATATATTGGCGATTCCCGAGGGTGTGGAGTCCTTTGTAGATTTTGTATTGACAGGTGATTCAGAAATTCCCAACTCCAGTACAGACTTCCGCTTGGTGCAACGTATCGATGAAAGAAAAATCCGATTGACACAAAATAACCTCATCATCGGGTCAAGCTTTGATTTTGTACACAATACACAAACCGACTTTTTTGATGAAAGTTTTTCACAAATTCGATTTAAAATAGAAACTTCAGGCAACTTATTATATCTACTATCACCGTCGCTTAATTTGAAAGAAAGAGACGATTCGTACTTGCTATTTGACTTGCCATATACCCAGTACATAAAAGGAGAGTTTGACTACATCAGACACTGGTTGGTTGGTGACACCTCAGTCTTTGCTCTACGTGGTTTTGTTGGATTGGCGCTTCCGTTGGGCAATGCCACTAGCATTCCGTTTAACCGCTCCTATTTTTCTGGAGGTGCCAATGACAACCGCGCATGGGAGGTCTATCGATTGGGGCCCGGGAGTAGCAACACAGGAAACGAATTTAATGAGGCCAACTTTAAATTGGCTTTTAACTTGGAGTACCGATTCGATGTAATTGGCGCGCTCAAAGGCGCCTTGTTTACAGATGTGGGTAACATATGGAATATGGCAGATGATGTCACAGATCCCCATAGAAAGTTTGATGGAATCCAAGACTTGGGAGAAATGGCCGTGGGCTCTGGATTTGGTCTGCGCTATGATTTTGGATTGTTTCTTTTTAGACTGGATACGGGGTTCAAAACCCACAATCCTGCCTTGCCAAAATCGGAGCGTTGGCTTACAGATTTTACTTTTCAAAAAGCTAACTTTACAATTGGTATCAATTATCCTTTTTAAAGGGCAAAATTTATACTACTTTTGCCGCCTGAAACTATACAACAAACCACTATGAGTCAATCTTTTTCTCCCGGTGTTGTTACCGGAAAACAAGTCCAAGAAGTATTCAATTTGGCCAAGCAGAAACAATTTGCATTGCCAGCTGTTAATGTAATTGGATCTAGCTCCATCAACGGGGTATTGGAAACCGCCGCTGCGCTCAACGCACCCGTTATTGTGCAATTCTCTAACGGAGGTGCACAATTCAATGCCGGAAAAGCACTCAGTAATGACAACCAAGCGGCTGCGATTGCAGGAGCTGTAGCTGGTGCCAAACACGTACATCAACTGGCCAAAGCCTATGGTGCTGTGGTAATCCTTCATACAGACCACGCGGCTAAAAAACTATTACCTTGGATTGACGGTTTGTTGGATGCGAGCGAGCAACATTTTAAAGAAACTGGAGCCCCATTGTTTAGCTCTCACATGATTGATCTTTCTGAAGAACCCCTAGAGGAAAATATTGCCATTTGTAAAGAATATTTGGCCCGTATGTCCAAAATGGGTATGACACTTGAAATCGAATTGGGTGTTACTGGAGGTGAAGAAGATGGTGTAGACAACACGGACGTAGATGTGTCCAAACTCTATACCCAACCCGAAGAAGTAGCCTATGCTTTCGAAGAGCTTTCCCAAGTAAGTGACCAGTTTACAATTGCAGCTGCTTTTGGAAACGTTCATGGTGTTTACAAGCCTGGTAATGTGAAACTCACACCTAAAATTCTTAAAAACTCTCAAGAATATGTAAGTGAAAAGTATGGTGTTGCGCACAATACCATTGACTTTGTGTTCCATGGAGGGTCTGGGTCTAGCTTGGAAGAAATCAGAGAGTCTATTGGATACGGTGTTATCAAAATGAATATCGATACAGATATGCAATATGCATTTATGAGTGGTGTTCGTGACTACATCCAAGACAACAAAGATTTTCTTCAATCCCAAATTGGAAATCCAGACGGAGATGACGTTCCCAACAAGAAATTCTATGACCCAAGGGTGTGGCTTCGAAAAGGGGAAACTGCCTTTGTAGAAAGACTCAAAAAAGCTTTTGAGGACTTAAACAACGTGAACACTTTGTAGTTTATTGGGGTTTTATATCTTTGATTAAAAATCCACCTTATGGCTTGGTTCAAACGTACTACCAAAGGTATACAAACCAGAACAGAGGAAAAAAAAGACACCCCTCAGGGGCTGTGGTATAAATCTCCTACTGGAAAGATTGTCGACACCGACGAATTGGCTCAAAATTTTTATGTTTCTCCTGAAGACGATTACCACGTGCGGGTGGGGAGTAACATCTACTTTGAAATTCTCTTCGATGACAACCAGTACAAAGAATTAGATGAAAAACTATCTTCCAAAGATCCTTTAAAGTTTGAAGACACCAAAAGTTATAAAACACGCCTCGATGCTGCCAAAAAGAAAACCAAGCTCAAAGACGCCGTGAGAACAGCTGTCGGGAAGTCCAATGGCAACCCATTGGTGGTGGCTTGTATGGACTTTGGCTTTATTGGTGGTTCCATGGGTTCGGTTGTTGGAGAAAAAATCTACCGAGCTGCAGACCATGCACTTCAAAATAAAATTCCTTTGTTGGTCATTTCCAAATCGGGAGGCGCACGAATGATGGAAGCCGCACTATCTCTGATGCAGATGGCCAAAACTTCTGCAAAATTGGCGCAACTTGCTGATGCAGGAATTCCTTACATATCTCTTTGTACGGATCCCACTACTGGTGGCACAACCGCCTCTTTTGCTATGCTGGGTGACATCAACATCGCCGAACCTGGCGCCCTGATTGGTTTTGCAGGACCCCGCGTGGTCAAAGACACCACGGGACAAGACCTTCCTGATGGATTTCAAACGGCAGAGTTCGTCTTAGAACATGGCTTTTTGGACTTTATCACGCACCGAAAAGAACTCAAGAATAAGATTAATTTGTATCTAGACTTGGTTCTCAATCGTCCCTTAACAACAGTTTAGTATCCCTTAAAAAAAATCCTTACATTTGCGGCCCCAAGAAAGATTCTTGGGGAATTGCATAATAATCATTTACAAAAATATTGGCATGTATCTAACAAAAGAAGTCAAAGAA
>JBMYLY010000044.1:0-11338 GCA_049596815.1 Flavobacteriaceae bacterium
ATGGGCAACCCTTTTTAAGCTTTGGCGTTATGGGGGGTGACTTTCAACCCCAGGGCCACACTCAAATCGTGATGAATATCATCGACTACGGGATGAACACCCAAGAAGCCGGAGATGCGCCACGCTGGGACCATACAGGATCTTCCAGTCCGAGAGGCAATATGGCGGAGGGCCGTGGACAGATTCGAGTGGAGTCGGATATTTCATACGCCACCATTCGAGACCTTATGAGCAAGGGACACGATGTGGGCTTTGAAAGTGGGGCCTACGGAGGTTATCAGGCCATCATGTGGGATGCAAAAAACCGAGTTTACCGCGGGGCGTCAGAAAGTCGAAAAGACGGCCAAGTCAGCGGATATTAATCAACAAAATTTAGTCATGAACAAAACAACACTTCTTATCTTTGCGCTTCTTGTAGTTAATTGTACCATCGATATGCAGATTGACCCTCCGGTAGCCAAAAAAATTGAAAAAACACTTCAAATTCACGATGACACACGTGTCGACCCCTATTTTTGGATGCGTTTGAGTGATGCTCAAAAAGAGGCCAAAACCCCCGATGCCCAAACACAGGATGTTTTGGACTACCTCAATGCAGAAAATGCCTACCTCAAAAGGGTTATGAAACCCACAGAAGGCTTACAAGAAACGCTGTACGAAGAGATTGTAGGGCGCATCAAACAAGATGATGCCTCTGTGCCGGTCTCTGTCAACGGATACACCTACTACACTCGTTTTGAACAAGGGGAGGATTACCCATACTATTGCCGCAAAAAAAATATTGAAAATGCCGAAGAAGAAATCATGCTCAACGGCCCTGAAATGGGCAAAGACCAAAGCTATTTTGCCGTAGGCGGAAGAAGTGTGAGCGAGAACAACCGCTATTTGGCTTATGGGGTAGACCTAGTATCACGACGGGAATACACCCTGTATTTTAAAGACTTGACTACAGGCGAACTGCTGGAAGACAAGATTGAAAACACCACCGGAAGTGTGACTTGGGCCAACGACAACCAAACGGTTTTTTACGTCAAAAAAGACCCACAAACATTGCGCGCCAGTCAGATTTACAAGCACCGACTGGGCACCAAATCCAGCGAGGATACGTTGGTCTATGAAGAAACCGACGAGACGTTTTCTTGTTGGATTAGCAAAACCAAATCTCGTGACTATTTGATGATAGGCTCCAGTCAGACCCTTTCAACGGAATTTCGTTTTTTGGATGCCAACACGCCTGATGGCACATGGAAAGTTGTACAAAGCCGTGAGCGTGAGTTAGAATATTTTGTCGATCATTTTGGGGATGATTTTTATATCGTTACCAATTGGGATGCCAAAAATTTCAGGTTAATGAAAACCCCTGTCAACCGATCTGAAAAAGCACATTGGAAAGAAATCATCCCGCACCGATCCAACGTATTGCTCGAAGATATTGAGATATTCAAAGACCACTTGGTGGTCACCGAAAGAGAGGATGGCCTCACGCGCTTGCGCGTAATTCAATGGGCCGACAATAGTGAGCATTATATCTCCTTCAACGACCCCACCTACGCGGCTTGGATTTCTGCCAATCCAGAATTCAATACAAGTGTGTTGCGCTATGGCTACAGTTCGCTTACGACCCCAACAGCCATCTATGATTATGAGCTCAACAGCCGAGAACGTACACTAAAAAAGCAGGATGAAGTGCTGGGTGGCACATTCGACAGTGCCAACTATGTGTCCGAACGTATTATGGCACCCAGTCGCGACGGGGAAACCCAAGTGCCCATTTCTATTGTATACCACAAAGACTATCAAAAAAATGGAGATGAGCCCTTGTTGCTCTATGGATATGGATCCTATGGCAATACCATAGACCCGTGGTTTAGTTCTTCGCGTTTGAGTTTGCTTGACCGTGGTTTTGCTTTTGCGATTGCCCATATTCGTGGCGGACAGGAAATGGGGCGATCTTGGTATGAAGATGGCAAGATGCTCAACAAAAAGAATACGTTTTACGATTTTATTGACTCTGGACAACATTTGGTCGATATGGGCTATACAAACTCCGAACATTTGTATGCCCAAGGAGGTAGCGCCGGGGGATTGCTCATCGGTGCAGTGATCAACATGGCACCCGAACTATGGCATGGCGCCATTGCAGCCGTTCCTTTTGTGGATGTCGTATCAACCATGTTGGACGAGACCATACCGCTCACCACTTTTGAGTTTGACGAGTGGGGCAACCCTAAAGAAAAAGAATACTACGACTACATAAAGTCATACTCACCCTATGACAATGTAGCAGCCCAAGACTACCCGCATTTGCTTATCACCACAGGCTATTGGGACAGTCAGGTACAGTATTGGGAGCCTGCCAAGTGGATCGCTAAACTGCGTGATACCAAAACCGACAATAATATGCTTATCATGGACTGCAATATGGAAGTAGGTCATGGAGGTGCCTCGGGGCGATTTAAGCGATTTAAAGAGGTAGCGCTGTCATATGCATTCCTTTTGCATTTAGAAAATCAAAAAAATTAGCAATAAGTTGTAACCTTTTGGATGCTGTGTACGTATAAACACTGTAAAAAAGCAGAGAATTCCTTAGATGAGACAGTTAAAAATTACGAAGCAGGTTACCAACAGAGAAACCGCTTCCTTAGACAAATATTTACAAGAAATTGGCAAGGTTGACTTGATTACTGCCGAGCAAGAGGTAGAATTGGCTCAGCGTATTAAGGCCGGAGACCAGATTGCCCTTGAAAAACTCACCAAGGCAAATTTGCGTTTTGTGGTTTCGGTGGCCAAGCAGTACCAAAACCAAGGTCTTACCCTACCCGACCTTATCAACGAAGGGAATTTGGGCCTTATCAAAGCGGCCAAACGTTTTGACGAAACCCGTGGATTTAAATTCATCTCTTATGCTGTTTGGTGGATCCGTCAATCTATTCTACAGGCCCTTGCGGAACAGTCTCGAATTGTGCGCTTGCCATTGAACAAAATTGGTTCTATCAATAAGATCAATAAGACCTATGCTTATCTAGAGCAAGCTCATGAGCGTGTGCCCTCGGCTGAGGAAATCGCCAAAGAGCTGGATATGACAGTCTCAGATGTCAAAGAGTCGATGAAAAACACAGGCCGCCATGTGTCTATGGATGCGCCCTTGGTAGAGGGTGAAGACTCCAACCTCTATGACGTATTGCGAAGTGGGGAATCGCCCAATCCTGACAAAGAACTTTTACACGAATCATTACGTACTGAAATCAGCCGTGCCTTGGAAACCCTTACGCCACGTGAATCGGACGTGGTGCGCTTGTACTTTGGACTTGGCAACCAACACCCTATGACGTTGGAAGAAATCGGAGAAACTTTTGACCTTACACGCGAGCGTGTGCGTCAAATCAAAGAAAAAGCCATCCGAAGACTTAAGCACACATCTAGAAGTAAAATTCTTAAAACCTATTTGGGCTAATGGGTCAGGTTCGCATTGCACCATCCATGTTAGCAGCAGATTTTGCCAACCTTCAGCGTGATACTGAAATGGTCAATAACAGTGCTGCCGACTGGTTTCACTTGGACATCATGGATGGGGTGTTTGTGCCCAACATCTCGTTTGGTATGCCCGTCATCAAAGCCATTGCACAACACGCCAAAAAAACGCTTGATGTGCACCTGATGATAGTCGATCCAGATCGCTACATCTATACTTTTGCGGATTTGGGCGCCGATGTACTTACGGTTCATGTAGAAGCATGTACCCACCTGCACCGAACGGTGCAGGCTATCAAACAAGCCGGGATGCAAGCTGGAGTAGCCATCAACCCACATACGCCTATTTCTTCTTTGGAAAGTATTATCAAAGAATTGGATTTGGTTTGTGTGATGAGTGTCAACCCAGGTTTTGGAGGGCAGTCATTCATTGAGACCACTTACGACAAAGTGAAATCACTTCGCGAACTCATTGAATCTAACAATACAAAAACCCTCATTGAAATCGACGGTGGGGTAACCAGTGCCAACGCCTCAGCCTTGGTAGATGCCGGTGCCGATGTGTTGGTGGCGGGTAGTTTTGTGTTTCGTTCCGAAAATCCTACAGATACAATAGCTGCGCTTTCTGCTCAAGTCAACGCCTAGGCCATGGCAGTGGTGTTGGGCTTGATGAGTGGTACTTCTCTTGACGGTCTCGATATTTGTTGTGTGTCTTTTTCAGAGGATTTACACAGATTTGAAATCCTTGCTGCTACTACCCTTCCCTATCCAGTCAGCTGGCAACAAAGGTTAGAAGAAGCTTTCTATGCTGATGGAGAAACATTGGAAAAGTTGGACAAGGAATACGGGGTGTTTTTAGGAGAAAAAGTCCTGAAATTCATCAAAGAAAACCAACTCAATTCCATTGACCTGATTGCGTCGCATGGGCACACGATTTTTCATAAACCCGATCAGGGTGTAACCCTCCAAATCGGCAACGGCAAAAAGATCGCCAAACTGACCCAAATTCCTGTGGTCTATGATTTTAGACAGCCAGATGTAGATTTGGGTGGTCAAGGTGCGCCTTTGGTACCGGTGGGAGATGCACTTCTTTTTGGACAGTATGATGCATGCTTAAATTTAGGTGGCTTTGCCAATATCTCATATACCCAAAACCAGCAGATTCGCGCCTTTGACATCTGTACGTGTAACCTATTGCTGAACCGATTGGCGCAAGCTTTGGGCAAACCCTATGACCAAAACGGTATGATGGCGCAAAAGGGAGTCATGGACAAATCATTACATGACCGATTAAACACATTGGATTATTACCAACAGCAAGCGCCTAAATCTTTGGGAAGGGAATTTGTGGAGAGTGTACTTTGGCCTTTGATCAAAAACACAATTCCCTCAGATGCCTTGCATACCTATACCCAACATATCGCGGAACAAATTGGAAAAACATTAGATGACATTCAAGCCAAAAATTGTTTGGTGACAGGTGGCGGCGCTTTTAACAACTATTTGATATCACAATTAAAAAACAACACTCAATCTGAGATTATTATCCCCGACCAACGCATCATTTCTTATAAGGAAGCCTTGGTGTTTGCCTTGTTGGGAGGGTTGCGTTATCGAGGAGAAAACAATGTAATTGCGAGTGTTACCGGTGCTTCTCAGGATCACAGTAGCGGACGGATTGCGCTGCCTTGAAATATGTTACAAATTGTGTAACTTCATACCCTAATCGTTATATAAATGAAAAAATCAATCTTGGCCATAGTAATCTTTTCTTTGGTACTAGTAGGCGCTTGTAGTACTACAAACGAAACTGAAAAACTTCATCAGTTGTTGGCTGAATATCACGAGGAATCATTAAGGCTGTATCCACTCAACGCTACTTCACAGGGAGATACGCGTTACAACGATTACTTGCCAAATTTTTTATCGGATGACTTCATGATGAAGGAAAAAGATTTTTTCAGTGGATACAAAACAGCACTCGAAAAAATTGATGACAGTTCGCTTGACGAGGAAGATTTGCTCAGCAAAAAAGTGTTGCTATGGGAATGCGACCTGAATTTAAAACGCTTGGCGTATCCCGTTCATTTGTTGCCGATCAATCAAATGTGGACCCTACAATTGAGTATGGGTCAGTTGGCCGGGGGTACAAGCGCACAGCCATTCAAATCTGTGGAAGACTATACAAACTGGCTGTTGCGAGTCGATGACTATTTGGTTTGGTTGGCTGCTGCAGAAGATCGCATGCGCGAAGGGATGAAAACCGGTGTGGTATTGCCCAAATCACTTATCAAAAAAGTGATTCCTCAACTCTACGGCATGGCTTTTTCGGAGGTAAAAGACCATCTGTTTTACAGCCCCATCAAAAATTTTCCTGATGATTTTTCGGAGGAGGACAAACAAACTTTGGACAGTGCTTACCAAAAAATGATTTCAGAAAAAATCAAGCCTGCCTATCAAAAACTTCACGACTTTATGGCGCGTGATTATATGGAATCTGGTAGAGAAAGCAGTGGTTTTGACGCCTATGATTTTGGGACATCATATTATGATTATGCAATCCAACTCTACACGACCACCAATATGAGCGCAGACGAAATTCATCAGCTTGGATTGGAGGAAGTAGCGCGGTTGCGCTCAGAAATGGAAAAGGTAAAGGCCCAAGTGGGTTTCCGTGGCGATTTGAACTCGTTTTTTGACCATGTGCGCACCCTTCCACAGTTGACGCCATTTGATGATCCACAACAAGTGATTGACAATTTCAATGCCATTCACGATAAAATGAAAGACCTAGTAGATCGCTTGTTTTCCCTGCAACCCAAAACCCCTTTTGAGGTTCGTCGAACGGAAGCCTTTAGAGAAGCCTCGGCGAGTGCCCAATATAACCCAGGGTCTTTGGATGGCACCCGACCCGGAATTTTTTATGTTCCTATTCCCGATGTAACCCAATACAATATCTTTTCGGATGAGGATTTGTTCTTACATGAAGCCATACCCGGTCATCATTTTCAGATATCACTACAACAAGAAAACACCTCATTGCCTGACTTTCGAAAAACCTTGTGGTACAGTGCCTATGGAGAAGGATGGGCGTTGTATTGTGAATCTTTGGGCGAAGAACTGGGACTGTACGAAGACCCCTACCAATATTTTGGCATGTTGAGTGCCGAAATGCACCGCGCAATCAGACTTGTGGTAGATACGGGTCTCCACACCAAAGGCTGGACAAGAGAACAAGCCATACAATATTCTTTAGAAAACGAAGCCGAACCAGAGGCCTCCATCATTTCAGAGATTGAGCGTTATATGGCCAATCCAGGCCAAGCACTTTCCTATAAAATCGGGCAATTAAAAATTCAATCCTTACGTGCTCAAGCCACGGAAACCATGGGTGATGCTTTCGATATACGTGAGTTTCACCGACTTGTGCTGGAGTCTGGGTGTATCCCGTTGGCTTTGTTGGAAGAGAAAATAGAATCATGGATAGATAGTAAAACTTAAAGCCTATGAAAAGCCCCATTTTAATTGTCATATTGTTGCTGTTTGCAGGTTGTAAAGTCAACCAATTTACAGGGAAGAAAACCTTAAATCTTTACGGAAACGAACAGTTGTTTCCGATGGCATTTCGTGAATATGATGCCTTTTTGGCCGAGCACAAAGTGGTAAAGGGTACCGCAGATAGTGAGCGCATACAACGAATTGGGGCTCAGATTGCCGCCGCTGCACAAAACTATTTTGAACACAAAGGCATGCCCAACTATCTAAAAGATTATGCCTGGGATTACAATTTGGTAGAAGACAAAACTGTAAATGCATGGTGCATGCCAGGTGGTAAGATTGTGTTTTATACCGGTATTCTACCCATTGCTGCCAATGATGATGGCATCGCTGCAATAATGGGGCATGAGGTAGCGCACGCCTTGGCCGACCATGGCGCCCAACGCATGAGTGCATCCACCTTGCAGATTGCTGGAGCTGCCATAACCGATCGCCTCACTCAGAAGGAGTCCGATGAAAAAAGAGCGGTTTTTATGCAAGCCTACGGAGTAGCCTCTACGGTAGGTGGGATGCTGCCCTTTAGCAGAAAACATGAAAGCGAAGCCGACAAAATTGGGTTGCAGCTCATGGCCATAGCTGGCTATGACGTGTATGAAGCACCAAAGTTGTGGGAACGCATGAAGGCGGCCTCCAAAGGAGGGACTCCTGAGTTCTTAAGCACCCACCCAAGCGAAGAAACGCGCATTGAGAATCTAAAAAAATGGATTCCTGAGACCCGGCGAGTGGCACAAGCGGTCAATGACTCAAAATAGATCCGTATGATACAGATATTTATCACTGGTGGCACGTTTGACAAAAGCTATGATTCCATCAATGGACAACTTTATTTCGAAAAAACCCACTTGCCTGAAATGTTAAAGCGCAGTCGTTGTTCGCTAGACATCGATATTCAAACCCTAATGATGAAGGACAGTTTGGAAATGGGTGAACAAGATGTGGAAATGGTTGTACGAGCTTGCCGAAATAGTCCAGCTAAGCAAATTGTCATCACCCACGGCACCGATACCATGACTCGCACTGCCGCCACTTTGGCAAATGCCAAAATAGGGAAAACCATCGTATTGACTGGCGCCATGATCCCCTATGCTTTCGGTAGTTCTTCAGATGGTTTTTTTAATCTTGGCTGTGCTTTGGCGTTTGCACAAACCCAAGCCCAAGGTGTCTATGTGACCATGCAAGGGCAGTGCTTTCACTGGAACCAAGTTGAAAAAGACAAAGACAAAGGCATTTTTTATAAACTATAAACCCCAACACCATGAACACGAAAATGTATACGGATGGCTTTTTTTCGGTCGATCCCACAAATGGGTTTTTACCCATTCAACAACCCTTAACAGTACTTCCCAAAGCTTATGCGCCCCTTCAAGAATTATTGACACAAATGCCCACTCGGACAGATGACGGCCAAGAAGGGCTGTTGTCGCAAGAAGGCGCCATAGAAAAGGCCGTTCACGAGCTGCCCAATTTTATTGATCAGGTAAGCCAAGAAACCAATCCTTTTGTTCAACAAGCCTTGTTTCGGGCCTATGCGTTTGTGGCTTCTGCTTACACCCTAGCCCCCGCCCACCACGACTACCTAAAGCATGGCACCTATGGAAAAGCCCATGGGCAATTGCCTAAAAATATAGCACAACCCTTTGTGGCAGTAGCCGACCAACTGGATGTCTATCCGTGGTTGGACTATCACTATGCTTACTCTCTGGGTAATTATAAAAAATTAGACCCATCCGGTGGTATGAATTGGGAAAACCTCGGGATGTGTGTCAAGTTTTCCGGTATGCCCGATGAGCGTGGATTTATTATGCTGCACGTGGACATCAACCAATACTCTCCGGCACTTATTGGAGGTGTGTTTGATGCCTTGGAAAGCAAAAAATCAGATTCATTAAATCATGCACTAGAGGGATTGGTTGCTACTATGAAAAATATTAATGCCCGAAGAAAACTCATGTGGGAGGCCTCACGCTGGAAACATTACAACGATTTTCGGGCTTTTATCATGGGCATCAAAGGCAATGAAGATATTTTTGAAAACGGACTTATCTATGAGGGAGTTTGGGATGAACCCAAAGCCTATAGAGGACAGACCGGCGCCCAAGACAATATCATTCCGACCATGGATATTTTTAGTGGTGTCATTGTACATTATCCGGAAAACGACCTCACGCGCTACCTGATGGACTTGCGCAGCTATCGTCCCAAGTGCATTCAGCGTTTTTTAGAAGACCTACGTCAAACCATGTCCAAAGAACCCTTGTTGGAAACCTTAAAAAATAAAAATAATTATCAGGGAGCCGTATATCTGTTAGAATTGTTGGAAGAAATCTATTTGTTTAGAAACGGTCATTGGCAGTTTGTTCAGATATACATCATGCAAAATACCGCCTATCCCAAAGCCACAGGAGGCACGCCTATCACCTCTTGGATTCCCAATCAAATCAAGGCAGTCTTGTCGGCTATGATACAAACCCATGACATCATTGATCCGAAGTACAAACCCGAGGACAGAGAAGATTGGATGATGGCTTTTAGTCGAAAAGTAAGCCTACTTAACAAACAACTCGACATGCTAAAAGTCGATCAGTTTGACCCCAAAAAAGTATTCGATTTAAACCAACAGATGCGTTTGCGGGATTTTTAAACTTGTGGTTTGTGTTGTGTTTTATGGACGGAGCTTACCTCTGATACTTTATGAAATGGTATATTTGAAAAATAATTGAGCGCCCCGTAATCTATCATCCATGTGTGCCAACGCCAAATGATGAAAGACCTTTTACGCAAAGCAAAAAAAACACTGTATAATCCTTTACGCAACCGCGTCAAAAGATTCAAGGAGCATATAGCTTACGCCTATTATTTGGCTCAAAAAAACCAACGGTTTTACAGTGATCTAACGAAAGAGAGAGACCCCGAAAAACCATTAAAAAAACTGCTGTATGTGGGTAGCGGCCGATCAGCGTTGGAGTACAAAAACCACAATCTTGAAGGGGTTGAAATTCTGACCGTAAACAACGCTCACAAGGCCTTTGAGAGTTGGGTAAATTATTATTTGTGCTCAACAGATTTTCCCAATAAAAACAAACCTAACGCTAAAAAGTATGGAGAGTTGGTCTTAAAGCCCAAATATTTTTACGGAGTCTTAAGCCATGCGCGCTTTTTCAATCTTCCTTTTAGACCCAATGTGGGGAAAACCATTTTTTTGGATGGTTTGTATTGGGCCATGGCCAAGGGGTTTGATGAAATTTTTCTGTTGGGTTTTGATCACGACTACAACCCCAATCGAGTTAAAAAATGGGATGGAAAACACATCGGAAATGAGGAAAAGTTAAAAGAAATGTTTTCGGGAAAAAATGAGGAGCCCGACGCGTTTTATGGTCAAAATACTCCTGACCCTTTACGGCATGGAAAACACAACTTGAGCCAGATGTTTGAAGATGCACAACATCACGCTTCGATTTATGGATGTAAGGTTATCAACCTATCGACACGTAAAGGTGGGATTGAGGTGTTTGAAAGAAGAGATTCGATTTGAAGAACAAATGATTGTATAAAAGTAGGACCCTTTGATTTTTAGAATACATAAGAACATAAAACAATTTTACTACGCCTACAATGCTTTAAAACTCCTGATTCCAAACTTTTTATACAGGAAAAGGCTTGCTGTAAAGCTCACAGAATATCAATCCTCAGACAGAGAATACATAAACCAGCGTGTGCGCTATTACAACCGTTTAGAGGAGCAAGTTGGCTTGCCTGAATGGGTCGAACCGACAGGGTCATTAAAACTCGGGAAAAAACACAACACTTATTTTTTTGATAGCTATGCTATAGCGCGCTATTTTAACCCAAAGCTCAAAGTGCATTTCTTATTTGGAGACATACTCCACATTCCCGAAATACCCTCGGTGGTCAAATCCAGACCGATTGATAAACAGAACCAAAACGCTGTGTTGATGAAGCTGAACAAGGTGAGACATTTCATCTTTACCAATGATAAAAACCGTTTTGAGGACAAAAAAAATATGCTTATTGGGCGGGGCGGTGTTGGCAGTCATAAGCCCAAGCGAGTTGCCTTTTACAACCAATATTTTGACCATCCCATGTGTGATTTGGGTCAGATAAATAAAAACACACCCCACGACCATTGGTACAAAAAGAAAATCTCTATTGAAGCCCACCTCAAATACAAGTTTGTGTTGTGTTTGGAGGGGATTGATGTTTCAACCAACCTCAAATGGGTAATGTCGTCAAACTCTATCGCTGTGATGCCCAAACCCACCATGGAAACTTGGTTCATGGAAGGCACTTT
>JBMYLY010000045.1:0-11024 GCA_049596815.1 Flavobacteriaceae bacterium
TAGACATGCAGCAGCTCATTAATGCCATCCTAAAATTTAGAAATGCATTGGTGTTTTCGGTGCTGTTTGCAGTTTCATTGTTGCTCACCTCACAGTCTAGCAGCTATCACAGAGACCTTTTTTCCAAATGGAGTACCGGCCTTGGTAGCTGGATGCACGAAAGTACAGGCATTTTAGGGTATTATATGAATCTGGCTCAAGATAATCAGCGGTTGACAGAGGAAAATGAACTGTTGCTAAAAGAGTTGTTGTTACAGAAACAAACCGATGACAGCCGACCGATTGCTTATGGGGTTGGAGCCGCAAGGGTTTTACGCAATAGTTTTTTATTGGATTACAACTACCTAACCCTAAATATTGGGGAGAACCAAGGTGTGTATCCCGAAATGGGGGTGGTGAGTGCCCAAGGAATTGTAGGCGTAGTTCGACATACCACTCCAAGATATGCACAAGTTATGTCTTTGCTCAACAAAGACCTTCAGGTAAATGCAAAGCTCAAAAAAAGCCATCATTTTGGCAGTCTTAAATGGGAAGGAGGAAATCCTTCGGCTTTAAAACTCAACGACGTTCCCAATACCGCATCTATAGCAATAGGTGATACCATTACGACAGGGGGTATGTCAACCATATTCCCAAACGGAATCCCTATTGGTACTGTAAGTGATTTTAGTCAAAAGCCTTTGACCAATTTCTACGAAATCGAGGTGACTTTGTTTCAAGACATGACCAACCTGGGGGTGGTCTATGTCATCGAAAATCCAGATCGTAACGAAATGGACTCATTTCAAAACCCAACTGATGAATAACAGAACATTTAACATAGTAGCTCTGTTTGTCGGCTTGGTTTTGGCCCAGGGTTTAATATTCGATAAGTTGCTTATCGCTCAGCAATATGTTCCCTATATCGCATTGCTTTTTATCATACTATATCCCACCTATTTAAATCAAACCATCTTCATAGCTGTATCATTTTTTTATGGGCTATCACTTGATATGATAGGGCTATCGGGGGGGTTGCAGGCCGGCGCTTGTCTTAGTGCAGCTTTTGTTCGCCCTATGATACTACGCTCTGTTTTTGGCATAAGCGCCGACTATAGTGCCATTAAATTTGCGAAAGTTTCCTTTGCTCAGTGGTTTGTATATTGTATGTTGGTTGTGATGATGCACCATTTGGTGTTATTTACGCTGAGCGCCTTGAGCTGGGATCGTTGGTTGTGGGTATTACAGCAAACCGTTGTAAACGGATTTTTAACCACTGCAGTGGTGAGCCTATTTGTGTTTTTGTTTGTGTCTAAAAAATGAGAAAAAGCCTGCTCTATGTATTGCTCTATTCTATTGGGGTCATATTTACCCTACGGCTTTTTTATTTGCAGGTCATCAGCACAGACTATGAGGATTTATCTCTTCAAAATTCTGTGTTAAAAGAATACATATACCCCGAACGCGGCTTGATTTATGACCGCAACGGGCATTTAATTGTAGGCAACCAACCTGCCTACGATGTGATGGTAATTCCAAAACGTGTCAGAGCCCATGACACCCTCGCTTTTTGTGGCTTATTAAAAATCGACAAAGCGCGCTATCTGACCCAACTTAATAAAGCGCGTAACTATTCGACACGCATCCCCTCGGTTTTTGTGGCCCAAGTTTCCAAAGAAGATTATGCCATATTGCAAGAAAAGATGTGGAAGTTTCCGGGGTTCTATATTCAAAAACGCTCCCTTCGAAAATACAATACGCAATCTGCCGCCAATATTTTGGGTTATATAAGCGAGGTCAACAATTCGGACATACTGCGTGACTCTTACTATCAATCTGGGGAGCTCATCGGACGTCAAGGAATCGAAAAGACCTATGAGAACAAACTTCGCGGTCATAAAGGGGTTCGTTATTTACAGCGAGATAAGTTTAACAGAATCATTGGCCCTTACAAAGAGAGCAGCTTAGACACCCTCCCCACACCCGCCAAAGACATCTACCTTACTATAGATATCGCCCTCCAAGAATACGGGGAATCACTATTAAAAAACAAGCGTGGTGGCATCGTTGCTATTGAGCCGGAAAGCGGTGAGATCCTTATGAATGTGAGCGTCCCAAACTACAATCCTGATTACTTGGTCGGTAGAGAGCGTTCCGAAAATTTCAGTTTGCTTAAAAATGACACCATAAACCGTCCTCTTTTTGATAGAGGCTTGCAGGGGCAATACCCTCCTGGATCTCCTTTTAAATTGCTCAATGCCCTAGTCTCTCTTCAAGAAAAAGCCATCACGCCACGCACCGGCTATAGCTGCAATGCAGGTCATTTTTACGGCAGAGGTCAGTTTATGAAATGTCACTGTGAAGTAGGGACATTTAGTAGGCTGAACAGCGGTATCTATAACTCGTGTAACACCTATTTTTCGAATATTTATCGGAAAACAATCGATAGTTACGAAACCTCCCAAGAAGGAATGGACGCTTGGAGTAGGCACATCAAAAGTTTTGGTTTGGGGAATTATCTAGGGTATGATCACCCGACAGGTCAAAAGGGATTCATTCCCGATGCGGCGTATTATAACTACTGGTATCCCAACCAACGTTGGCGTGCTGCAACTTCGGTTTCCAATGCCATCGGACAAGGTGAGGTGTTGGCCACCCCCATCCAACTGGCCAATATGACCGCAGCCATCGCCAACAGAGGTTCTTACGTTACACCTCATTTTATCAAAAAGATTTCCAACGATACTATCGATATTCGCTACCGTGAACGCAAAAAAACCAGTATAGACTCCATTCACTTCGAGTCTGTTATTGAGGGCATGTCCAATGTGGTCAAGTGGGGTACCGCGCGTAACGCTCGCATTCGAGGCATCGAGGTTTGCGGCAAAACAGGGACGGTTGAGAATTTTACCAAGATCGACGGTGTGCGTACCCAACTCACAGACCACTCTATGTTTGTGGCTTTTGCGCCCAGAGAAAATCCGAAAATTGCCGTCATGGTATTTGTGGAAAATGGGTATTGGGGCAGTCGTTGGGCCGCACCCATAGCCAGTCTGGTTATCGAGAAACATCTTACAGGCACTGTAAAACGCACCTATTTAGAGAAACGAATGCTTGAAGGCAGTCTGTTGGAAGAATACGCCAAACCCTTGTCGGGAGAACCTTTTGAAATCAATGAATAACAAATACATTTTAAAATTCGATTGGGTAACGCTGTTGCTGTACATGGGCTTGGTGGCCATAGGCTTGGTGAACATCTACTCCACCAGCCACAGCCCCGAGGTGACTATGTTTTCACTCCAACATGCCTTTGGCAAGCAATTGTTTTTTGCAATTCTAAGCCTGACCTTGATATTGTTTATACAATTCAGTCCCGTCAAAATATTTGAGCGGTTTTCAAGTATCGCATACCTCGTGATCATTGCTTTGTTACTCGGTTTGTTTGTGTTTGGCACTGAAGTGTCTGGAGCCAGGTCTTGGTATGGTTTGGGTGGATTTAGTTTACAACCTGCTGAGTTTGCAAAAGTTATTGCAGCACTGGCCATCACCAAACATATCAGTGATATCAACACAGACCTAAAAAGGCGGAGACATCGCCGCGTTGCGCTGATTCTCATATTACTACCGGCCCTACTCATTTTACCACAACCTGATCCGGGAAGTGCACTGGTGTTTTTGAGTTTTTTCTTGGTATTACACGCAGAAGGCATGCCCTCCTTTTACCTATGGTCATTTTTTGGGCTTGTTGTTTTGTTTGTCCTCACACTTTTGTTGGGGGTCAAGGCAGTAACCTACATATTACTAGGCTTATGTGTCATTTCCGTTCCGATATTATTCAACAAAAGAAGGCGAAAAAAAATGTTGCCCACACTCGCAGTTATGATTTTGGCCATGGGATTTGCGCAATCCGTAAATTACATTTTTGAAAACGTTTTTGAGCAACGACACAGAGATCGGTTCAACATCGTTTTGGGGAAAGAAGTAGACACCCAAGGAATCGGCTACAACATCAATCAATCACAAATTGCCATTGGCTCAGGAAGGTTTTCGGGCAAAGGCTTTTTGGAAGGCACACAGACCAAAGGAGACTTTGTCCCCGAACAACAAACCGATTATATATTTACCACTATTGGTGAAGAATGGGGATTTGTGGGCGCTTTTTTAGTAATTGTGCTTTTTGTGAGTTTGATGCATCGCATATTGTATCATGCAAAACGTCAAAAAAATGACTTTAGCAGAATCTATTGCTATGCCGTGGTCGCGCTCATTCTTACCCATTTTGGTGTCAATCTAGGTATGGTGCTGGGTCTGATACCAACCATTGGCATTCCCTTGCCATTTTTGAGCTACGGGGGGTCACATTTGTTGGCTTTTAGCCTGTTGTTGGGTATCTATTTGCGACTCGATGCCAACCGTGTCAATGAGTGGTAATCTTTATTTGAGTTGGGGGTCATACGCATCGCGTAAGGCATTGCCCACCATCATAAAAGAGCTCACCAAAAGCATAATGGCCAATCCCGGTGCCAAGGCCATAAAGGGCTTGCCGGTCAATAAAAACGGATAGTGATCTTTAATCATAGTTCCCCAAGTCGGTACGGGTGGTTGGGCGCCAATCCCTAGGAAACTCAAGCCACTTTCTATCAGGATGGCTGCAGCAAAATTGGCAGCGGTAATCACCACCAAGGGACCAAAAGCGTTGGGTAAAATATGCTTCCCAATGATGCGAATTGATGAAAAACCCAACACCCTTGCGGCGGTTACAAATTGTCGGTTTTTTAGGCTAATCACTTGTCCACGAACAATACGAGCTACCTCGACCCACATGGTCAGACCCACCGCAATAAACACCTGCCAAAAACCCTTGCCCAATGCAACGGAGATTGCGATGACCAGCAACAAGGTAGGGATGGACCATGTCACATTGATCAACCACATAATCACACGATCCACAGTACCTCCAAAATAGCCCCCCAAACTGCCCAATATGACACCAACCACCAAAGAGATAAAAACAGCTATGAGGCCAATGGACAATGAGATTCGGGTGCCAACCAACAGACGACTTAAAATGTCTCTTCCAAAAAGGTCTGTACCTAAGTGAAATTTTTTTGTGCTAATGTAGGATGATTCAATAGTCTCCGGATCAAGACCTTGCGGAAACGCATCGTATGCAATCCACTCTTGTTGACCTCGAGTATCAAAATTGAAGTGTTCAATGTGTATGCCCGTAGCCTCCAGTCGGTAGTTTGAAATTGGGTAGGCTGTGCTGGGGTTGGGGTCGCCAAAAAAGAGTTTTTCAAATGAAGAAGCAGCAGGGCGGTCGCTGGGAATGTGCAAAATTTGAACTTCAAAACCGGGCGATTGAGAATGTATGGACAGATGCATCTGGTTGGCATTTCGCGAACCATCTCCGGACAATACATACGCAAATAGGGCAACAAAAACACACAAGCTTATGTACGCAAAACCCAATACCCCACCGAGATTACGCATCCATCGATTTGCGGTGTTTTTTTGAGTCAAAGGCGATGGAGTTTATTTTTTAGCAAGTGGTTTTTTGGCTATAAAACCAGGTCTTAAATCTTCAAGAATCCGTACGGCCTCCTCCACATACATATCTCCGGACAAGGCCTCAAACCAACGGTCTCTTTTTTCTCGAAAGGCTTTGTCAGTTGCCATTTTTTGGAGCTCGTTGGGGAGTGGAATGAAGTTCAAACGATTGTTGTAATCCTTAACAGGGTCAAAACGTTTGGCAAGTGCTTTATCGGAAGCAATTTCTGCGGCGTAGGTGTCATATTGAAGAGAAACGGTATGTTCTTCTTGTCGGTCACGAACCCATTGTGCATCGGCCTCAATCAATTTAAAAATTGGATTTTCATCAACCCTTTTTTGACTTTTTTCGATGGCTTCCTCATAATTTAAATACCCTTTCCAAGGTGTATAGGATGCCGCATCAATGCGGTCCCAAGACAAAGGATTGTCCTCATCTTTTTCACCCACATCCACATAGCTGTAGCGATCTGGTGCCACCACATCGCTTTTGACACCTTCTAGTTGGGTAGACCCCCCATTGATACGATAAAATTTGTCGGTAGTAATTTTTAATGCACCCAAGTCTCCATAAGTGCTGTTGGAGATAAATCGGTTGAGATCCACCACATTCTGAACGGTTCCTTTGCCAAAAGTCTGTTTGCTGCCCAACACCACCGCACGTTTGTAATCCTGCAAAGCAGCGGCTAGAATTTCGGAGGCAGAGGCAGACAATTCATTGACCAATACCACCATGGGGCCGTCCCATAGTATGTGGTCGTCACGATCAGATAATACTTCTTTTCGATTGCCTGTGGATTTTACCTGCACGATGGGACCTTCGTCAATAAACAAGCCGGCCATATCCACTACCGTTTGCAATGATCCCCCTCCATTGAAACGCAAATCCATAATGATGCCTTGCACACCAGCCTCCTTGAGCTTGGTGACCTCTTGAGTAACGTCTTGGGCTGCATTGCGCTCTTTATAATCCTTGAAATCAACATAAAACTTGGGCAAGTGAATCAGTCCGTATTTTTTGTTCCCTTTTTCAATAATCGATGAACGCGCATAGGACTCTTCCAACACCACCACATCTCGAGTCACTGGAATTACCTCTACGGTACCATCTACTTTTTTGATCGTCAAGTGCACTCTTGTTCCCTTTGGGCCTTTGATGAGTTTGATAGCATCGTCGAGGCGCATCCCACGGATGTCAACAGCGGTGCCTTCATCTTGACGCACAAGCTGAATCTCATCGCCTACTTCCAGCAGTTGGTCGCGCCAAACAGGCCCGCCTGTGATAATATCAACCACCCTTATGGCTTGGTCACGCTTAGACAAGCGTGCACCTATCCCCTCAAACTTACCCGACATACTCACATCGAACCGGTCTTTGTCTTCTGGCGCATAATAGTTGGTGTGGGGGTCAAACTGCAAGACAAAAGCATTCAGATAAGAAGCAAACCAGTCTTTGCGCTCCAAATCGTCCATGATATCGAAAAAATTCTCCATGTTGTTGCGCGTGACCTCACGAGCTTCGACTTCCAAGGCTTTTAAAGTTTTGGGCGTATAAGAAGGTTCTTCTGCTGCCTTTTTTTCCTCCTCTTTGACTTTGTCATACAACACACTCAAGGTAGATAGTTTGAGTTGTTGACGCCATTTTTCACGGCGTTGGGTAAGAGTGGCCGGAAAGGATTGTTCTTCGTAGTTCAAATCCATTTCCTCCTCTTTATCAAAAGCAAAAGGTTGTTCCAAAAGACCCGAATACAATGCCTCCACTTCTTGCATACGCTGGGTCAAGCGTTCATAAGTGCGCTTAAAAAAGTCGATTTCAATATTTTTGAGCTGATCGTCTAAGCGGTATTTATAGCGTTCAAACTCACGAAAATCACTTTGTAGAAAAAAACGTTTTTGCCCATCTATGATTTCAAGGTATTCATAAAAAACTTGCTCGGAAAGGTCATCATTCAGCGTTTGGGCGTCAAAGTGACCCCGATCCAACACATATGAAATCAGTTCAATCAGCAAGCGATCTTTGTCGGGATTGTCAAAAGTTTTGGAAAACGGACTGGCCAATGCCGACCAAACAAACAAGGCAACAGCAGCCACAACTATAGTGATGGAGGCGTTCTTTTTCATGATTTATGTACTAAAATGTAGGTGCACTAATATAGGTATTAATTCATTACAGACTGGAATTAGCAATGCATTTTGAATTCTGTACTTTTGTACAAAGATCGGGCCATGGCAAACAAACCTTTGATATTGGTAACCAATGATGACGGCATCAGTGCACCAGGACTGCGCACCCTTATCAAAGTGATGAACACCATAGGCGAGGTGGTCGTGGTAGCCCCCGACAGCCCTCAGTCTGGCATGGGACATGCGATTACCATCAATAGCACCTTGCGCTGCACGGAAGTGGATTTGGACGGAGGTCCTCAAACAGAATATGCCTGCTCTGGAACCCCGGCCGACTGTGTAAAGTTGGGCGTGCATGAGCTGCTCAAACGCAAACCCGACTTGTGTGTTTCGGGTATCAATCACGGCTCCAATGCGGCCATCAACGTCATCTACTCTGGAACCATGAGTGGGGCTATTGAAGCTGGAATCGAAGGCATCCCTGCCATCGGTTTTTCATTGTTGGACTATCGCTGGGATGCTGATTTTGACCAAATCACTTCCTATATTGAAGAAATTGTACGCAATGCCTTGAACCACGGTATTCCTGAAGGGACCGTGCTAAATGTCAACTTCCCCAAACGCCCAAAGACCGAAATTAAAGGAGTGAAAATTTGCCGTCAGGCCAAGGCATACTGGATAGAAGAATTTGACAAGCGCAAAGACCCACAAGGCAAAGAATATTACTGGCTCACAGGAGAATTTATCAATGACGATAAGGGAGAAGACACCGACCAATGGGCTTTGGACAACGGCTATGTGTCCATAGTCCCCACCCAGTTTGACCTCACAGCGCATCATCATATCCAAAAACTCAACACATGGTCTTTTTCCGACGACTAAGTCCGGGGCTTGCCGGATGGCTTATGGGGCTATTGGTACCCATGGCGACGCTGTTGTTAATGATTCATTTTTTTGTAGACGGTGCTTGGAGTGCAAAAATGAATGTGTTGGAAGTACAAAACCGTATGGGTGCTTGGATAAGTTTGGGTGCCGTTCCCAATTTGTTGTTGTTCGCTTATTGGATTCGAAAAAAAAATGACGCTGCTGCCCAAGGCGTACTTGGTGCCACTTTTTTTTGGGCCCTTCTCACACTATTTTTTACTTTTAGGTGATGAAGTACTACGTCATAGCCGGAGAAGCATCTGGAGATTTGCATGGATCCAACCTGATTCGGGCTTTGCTACAGCTGGCTCCCGACGCCGAAATCCGTGCTTGGGGCGGTGAAAAAATGCAAGCCGCCGGTGCCCAAATCGTAAAGCACTACAAAGACTTGGCTTTTATGGGTTTTTTGGAAGTAGCTCTCAACCTGCGAACCATACTGGGCAACCTCCGCTTTTGCAAAGAAGACATAGAAGCATTTCAACCCGACGCCTTGATACTTATCGACTACCCGGGATTTAATATGCGCATCGCACGCTGGGCCAAACAGCGTGGCATTGCCGTGCACTACTACATCATGCCACAGGTGTGGGCATGGAAAGAAAACCGTGTAAAAGCCTTGGCGCGCGACACCGATTTTCGGTACGCCATCTTGCCCTTTGAACCTGATTTTTTTCAAAACAAACACGGGTTGGAAGTAGATTTTGTGGGGCATCCCCTTTTGGACGCGCTCACAGATTCGGAAGACAATACAACAAACATCCATGAGCTTATTGGCCCCGCTGCTGACCGACCCCTGATTGCGCTTTTGCCCGGCAGTCGCAAGCAAGAAATCAAAAAACTACTACCTGTGATGCAGGCCTTACAACAGCGTTTCCCAACGCACACCATGGTCGTGGCGGCCACACCCCATCTACCCTTGGCTTTCTACAAAAAAATTGCACCTGACCTGCCCATCATCGTTGGGCAAACCTATGCCCTTTTGTATGCTTCCCAAGCAGCATTGGTGACCAGCGGAACAGCCACCCTCGAAACAGCCCTTATAAAAACCCCACAAGTGGTCTGCTACAAAACCAGCCGATTGAGTTTTGCCATCGCCAAGCAAGTGGTCAAATTGTCCTATATCTCACTAGTCAATTTGATTATGGATAAAGAGGTCGTTGCTGAAAAAATTCAAAACGAGTGTACTTCAAGCCAATTGGAGGAAGCCTTGACACACATTTTATCGGGTGAGGGTCGTGAACAATTGTTAGGTGACTATGAGGTCTTACATCAAAAACTTGGAGGTGGTGGCGCCAGTCAAACCGTCGCGCAACTTATTTTTAAACGCACCCATGAAAACTAGAATTCTGTTTGTCGGACTCTTGTCGTTGGCGCTCGTGGGTTGTGGAGCGCGTAAGAAGGGTAAAAAAATGAAACCCCGCGACGGGGTGGTCTATTATGCCAAAGAATATATGGGTACCCCCTACCGATTGGGCGGAAACACCACAGCAGGTATTGACTGTTCGGGGCTGATCCACAATGCCTTCCAAAAGCAAGGCATTCGGATTCCCAGATCCGTAGACGAACTCCGAAAAGAGGGCAAACGCATTTCGAAGGACCGGGCCAAACCCGGAGATATATTGTTTTTTAGGACTTCCAAAAAACGCACACTCACCCATGCCGGCATAGTCGTTGGGCATAAAAGAGGCGAGCCACTGTTTATTCATGCCTCTTCCTCCAGAGGGGTGATGATTTCTTCTTTGCGGGAAGGGTATTGGAACAAAGCCTATGCACAAACCCGCCGACTGCTTCGATAGTTTTTTTATTTTTATGGAATGTCCCCGCTTGCCTGTTGTATTGCTAAGGGACAGTCCCAAGGTGCATTTGGTGGATTTGATAAATACCTTAACACCTACAGTCATCATAGCAGACGGAAGTAATTACCCAAGTTTTGTGCGTATGTGGCGAAAAACTTGCGCCGACAAGGGAGTGTCTTTTCACGACACGGCCAGTGAGGGTGCGTGGGTATCTAATCATTCGAAAACAGGAACCTAAAGCAGAAAGATACCGCATCGGTGTGCGACCAGCCCGACAAAGCCACTATGACGGGCATGACATCGGAAATGCCAATACTATCTGTTACTCCCGCGAAAGCGGGAGTCTCTAATACTTCAGCAGATGCCGTGTCAAAGCACGGCATGACATCAAACATAATTTCGGAGGCAACATAGGCCTCTAGCCTTTAAACTCGGCTGTAAAATTTTTATAATAGGCCGTAAAATCGGCTTGAGAGCTTAGGGTTTTGTAGTCGTTGGAATAAAACAACTTAAGGTAGAATTCCATCTGCTGTACGTTGTGGTAGCCTACCACGGGGGTAATAAACTGCCCTTGCTCGTCTAGGAAGACAACCGTCGGATAGCCGGTGACTCCCAAGTAGGCAGTAAACTCATGACGGGCATTGCGCCCCG
>JBMYLY010000046.1:0-10459 GCA_049596815.1 Flavobacteriaceae bacterium
GCCGCATGCATAAACATAGACCTTGTGCCTGTGGAATTGAGCGTGGCAGTGATTTTCATTCCTATCAATGCGCTTTTTCCAATTCCTGTGATGATAAGCCGTTTGTTTTGTTTATGGATGAGTTCAACAGCCTGAACAAAATCATCATTGATTTGTTCGCTCAGCTTAGAAACGGCAAGACTTTGGTTTAAAAAGCTGTTTTGTGCCAGCTTGAGGATTTTTGACTTTGTATTCAAATTAAAAACTAAAGGTTATACTTTTAAAAATTAAGCGTATATTTAGAAAACAAATGTACAAAATAGCTATGTAAAGGTGGATAAAAACATAATTGATGTAAATCTCAAATCTTCTCTAAAACAATTTTTTGGTTTTTCTGAATTTCGTGGTCTTCAAGAACCCGTCATTCAGAGTTTGTTGTCTGGCCGGCATACATTTGTGATTATGCCCACAGGTGGGGGTAAATCACTTTGTTATCAACTCCCCGCTTTGTTGTTAGACGGAACTGCCATAGTAGTGTCTCCGCTGATTGCATTGATGAAAAATCAGGTTGATGCCATTCGAGGAATATCTGAAAATGAAGGTGTCGCTCATGTGCTGAACTCCTCGCTGAGCAAGTCTCAAATCAACAGAGTGATGGATGATATCAAAAGTGGCGTTACCAAACTCCTGTATGTGGCACCTGAGTCATTGACTAAAGAAGACTATGTACAGTTTTTAAGGTCAGTAACCATCAGTTTTTTGGCTGTTGACGAAGCGCATTGTATTTCAGAGTGGGGACACGATTTTAGACCGGAATACAGAAACTTGAGGAGCATTATTGATCGCATAGGAGACAACATCCCCATTATTGGTCTTACGGCTACAGCCACGCCCAAAGTTCAGGAAGATATTTTAAAAAACCTCAACATCAACGATGCCAAAACTTTTAAGGCGTCATTCAATAGGCCCAACTTATATTATGAGGTGCGTCCCAAAACCGCACAAGTCGATCATGACATCATTGCTTTTGTCAAACAGAATGAAGGCAAGTCGGGCATCGTGTATTGTCTGTCGCGCAAAAGAGTTGAGGAATTGGCAGAAGTGCTTCAGGTCAATGGCATCAAAGCGGTGCCTTATCATGCCGGTTTGGATACCAAACAACGTGTTCGTAATCAAGACATGTTTTTGATGGAGGAAACCGATGTAGTGGTTGCTACGATCGCCTTTGGTATGGGGATTGACAAACCCGATGTGCGTTTTGTCATTCACCATGATATTCCAAAAAGTATAGAAAGCTACTACCAAGAAACCGGACGCGCGGGGCGTGATGGTGGGGAGGGGCATTGTTTGGCCTTTTACGCCTACAAAGACATTGAAAAGTTAGAAAAGTTTATGTCGGGAAAACCTGTAGCCGAACAAGAAATTGGTTATGCGCTCCTTCAAGAAATGGTGGCCTATGCGGAAACCTCTATGTCTCGACGTAAATTCATCCTTCATTATTTTGGAGAAGAGTTTGATGATAAAAAGGGACCCGGTTGGGAGATGGATGACAACACACGCAATCCAAAGCCCAAAAAAGAGGCCCAAAAGCAAGTCGCTTTGCTATTAGATGTTGTTCAACAGACAGCTGAGCAATATCGCTTTAAAGAATTGGTCAATATTTTGGTCGGGGTCAAGAATGCTACCCTGAGTTCCCACAATGTGATTCACAAAGATTTCTTTGGCCAAGGGAAAGACGAAAATCCGTCTTTTTGGCGTGCGCTTATCCGCCAGTTGTTGGTATCAAAACACCTACACAAAGAAATTGAAACCTATGGAGTAATCAAACTTACAGAATTAGGAAAAGAATTTTTGTCTTCCCCTAGATCATACATGATGACAGAAAACCATGACTATGACAGCAGCGGTCCTGCTGCATCGTCAGGGGTTTATGGAAAGGCTTCTACCTTTGATAAAAAACTGTATAATGCACTGATTCAATTGCGTAAAAAAGTAGCAGATAAACACGAGGTTCCTCCCTATGCGGTTTTTCAAGAACCCTCCATTGAGGATATGCTGATGAAATATCCCACCACGATTGATGATATGAAAAACATTCATGGAGTGGGAGAGGGCAAAGCCCAAAAATTTGGTAAGCCCTTTGTAGAGCTCATTCAAAAATATTGTGAGGACAACGATGTCATTCGACCACAGGATATTGTTTTTAAAAGTACAGGAGCCAATTCTGCTTTAAAGCTATACATCATTCAAAGCATAGACCGTAAGCTCCCTCTTTCCGATATAGCAAGAGCCAAAGGCATGGATATGGATGCCTTTATCAAAGAACTGGAAACCATTATGTTTTCGGGAACCAAACTCAACATTCAATACGAGATCGACAGCTTGTTTGATGAAGATCAGCAAGAGGAACTATACGAATACTTTATGGAAGCCGAAACAGATGACATAGACACTGCCTTTGAAGAGTTTGACGGAGACTTTGAGGAGGCGGACCTTCGTTTATTTCGCATTCGTTTTATGAATGAAGTGGCCAATTAGCCTATATTTGCGGGCAAATAAAAAAAATGAACGACGGTCTATACGCTGCCCTACATACTCCCAAAGGAATCATCACCCTTTCGCTTAGCTACGAACAAACCCCCGGAACCGTGGGTAATTTTGTCGCTTTGGCAGAGGGCAATCTCGAAAATGAAGTTCGCCCTCAAGGTAAACCTTACTATGATGGTTTGAATTTTCACAGAGTCATCCCTGATTTTATGATTCAAGGGGGCTGTCCCCAAGGCACAGGTGTAGGAGGCCCGGGCTATCAATTTGATGATGAAATCCATCCTGAGTTGCGCCATGACCGTCCCGGTGTTTTGTCCATGGCAAATGCAGGACCCGGCACCAATGGAAGTCAGTTTTTTATCACCCACGTACCCACCCCATGGCTAGATGGAAAACACACCGTTTTTGGTCACGTGGTTGAAGGGCAGGATGTGGTAGATGCAGTGGCTCAAACCGATCTCATTGAAAAAGTAGAAATTCTGAGAGTCGGCGCACAGGCCCAAGCATGGAATGCGATTGAGGCATTTCGCACTTTTGAAGGGAGCCGTGCCCGCCGCTTGGAAGAGGCTGCCAAGCAACGTGAAGAGGAGTTAGACAAACTTTCCAAAGGCTTTGACAAAACCGATAGCGGGCTTCGCTATCAGATCATACAAAAAGGATCGGGCGCACAAGCCGCCAAAGGAAGCAAGGTAGAAGTCCATTACAAGGGACAACTTCCCGACGGTACTGTTTTTGATTCTTCCTACAAGAGAAACCAGCCAATTGGTTTTACATTGGGCGTGGGTCAGGTGATTCCGGGCTGGGATGAAGGAATTTCACTTCTGCAAGTGGGTGACAAAGCCCGTTTTGTAATACCATCAGATTTGGCTTATGGATCGAGTGGCGCAGGCGGTGTTATTCCACCAGATGCAACCCTGATTTTTGACGTTGAATTGGTCAGCGTCGGCTAGGCTTTCCATTTGATATTACACCCGATACTTGGTTTTTGAAGACCTGCTACAGTTTCATTGTTAAGGGTGCTTTCCAGTGCGGCTCTCATGTCTTTTCCTGTAACAGGGATGCCATTTTCGGGACGTGAATCGTCTAACTGGCCACGATAGCTAAGCTTTAATTCTGCATCAAATAGGTAGAAATCTGGGGTACAAGCCGCATCGTACGCTTTGGCTACTTCTTGTGTTTCGTCGTATAGGTAGGGAAACGTAAACCCTTCTTTTTTGGCTACCATTGTCATTTTATCGGGCGCATCATCTGGATAATTATCCACATCGTTACTAGAGATGGCTACAAAACCGACTCCGCGATTTTGAAAATCGTGCGCCAGATCCACAATTCCCTCAAATACATGTTTGACAAAAGGGCAGTGGTTACAGATAAACATTACAACCGTCGCCTTTTTACCTTGAACGTCTTTTAGGTTACGGGTGTTTCCGCTTACTGTATCAGGGAGTGAAAACGCGGGTGCAAGGGTTCCGAGGGGGAGCATATTGGATGGAGTACGTGCCATTTCATTTTTTTACAAACATACTAAATTCACTCGCTCGTCAGGTCATCGAAAACATCTTCTAAATCAGATATTTCCTTTGTGTATTTGTCATCCTTGTGAATGATTTCTTCTCCTTTTTTGTCAATCACAAACGTCATGAGTTCGTTCAGGCAGTTGGCAAAGGCTTTAAAGTTCTCTTTATACAGATAAATTTTTTGCCTTTGGTAGCGGGCAGTATTTTCATCGGGGTTGTACCTGCGTCTACTTTCAGTAATGGTTAAATAATAGTCCCCGGACTGGGTTTCCAATACATCAAAAAAATAGGTGCGACTGCCGCTTTTAAATTTACGATGCGTCACATTGACGTATCGGTTTTCTTGATTTGGGTTCATATGTAAGATTTTGGAGGTTAAACATACAAAAAATGTGCAAATATCAGGTTTCTATTACTGTTTTGTCAATTTGTTGTTTGCTGTATAGGTCGGCATAATATCCTTTTGTATTGACCAATTCTTTGTGTGTGCCAAATTGCGCTATTTTACCCTCGTCAAGTACCATGATGTAATCTGCGTTTTTGGCAGATGATATTCTGTGACATACAATGATGGTGGTTACCCCTTGATTGTTCTGTTTGAGTTTCTCCAAAATGGTTTCTTCTGTTTCTGTATCTACAGCCGAAAGGGCATCGTCTAACAAAAGAATCTTGGGTTTTTTGATCAAAGCACGCGCTATGGAAATACGTTGTTTTTGTCCGCCAGACAGCGATACACCGCGCTCTCCAATAATGGTCTGATAACCATCTTTAAATTCCACAATATTGTCGTGTACGGCTGCCCAACGTGCCACGGTTTCTACTTCTTCTTTTGATGCTTTACCATCCCCAAACTTGATGTTGTTGGTCAAAGTATCCGAAAACAAAAAGGCTTCTTGAGGCACATAGGCGATGGCTTGCCGAAGGTCGGACAAATCGACTTGTCTTACATCTACACCGCCCACAGTTACCTTGCCGGAACTTGTGTCATACAAACGCCCAATAAGGTTGATCAATGTGGTTTTTCCGGAACCTACCCGGCCTAGCAAGGCCAATGTTTTTCCAGGTTCCAAACAGAAATCGATGTTTTGTAGGGCAGGTTGCAGTGCATCATCATATTGAAAATGAACATCCTTAAAACAAATACTGTGGTCTTTGATTGGTTTGGTTTCTGCAGGGTTTTGTATTTCGGGTTCTTGCCCTAGAAATTCGTTGATTCTTTGTTGGGAGGCTTCGGCTTGCTGTACAATGGATGTGACCCAACCTACGGTTGCCACGGGCCAAGTAAGCATATTGACATAGATGATAAACTCTGCCAATACCCCCAATTCGATAAGCCCGTTGATGTATTGATTACCTCCAATAAAAATAACAAGTATATTACTAAAACCTATCAGTAAAATCATCAGCGGAAAAAACCACGACTGAACTTGTACCAAGTGCATGTTTTTGGCTTGGCTCGTACCTGCAAGTAGGGCCATTTTGTGGTTCGCAGTACCTTCGATGGCATTGGCTTTTACCACGCCTATACCGCTAAACATTTCTTGTGCAAAAGCAGACAATTTGGACAAATACTCTTGTACAACCGTACTGCGTTTGTGTATGGCACGGCTCAATCTGTATATGGCAAATGACAGAAAGGGGAGCGGCGCTAAGGCGTAGAGTGTAAGTATGGGCGCGACACTGACCATATACGAAATCACAATGACAAAAAGCGCTACTGTGTTGATGCTGTACATGATGGCAGGCCCGAAATACATTCGTACTTTGGAAACATCTTCGCTGATGCGATTCATCAGGTCGCCGGTGCGGTTTTGCTTATAAAAATTGAGCGACAGCTTTTGGTAGTGTTGGTAGATTTCGTTTTTGAGATCAAACTCAATAAATCGGGAAACATTGATAATGGTCTGTCGCATGGTAAAAGTAAATCCACCCGAAATCAAAGCGGCCCCAATAATCATCCCTATGTTCTGTAACAATACTTTTTTGAGTGTGGGTAAATCAGTTGTGCCTCCGGTCAAATAATTACTCACTTGGGTAATCGAATCACCAACCAAACTAGGTGCCACCACTGCAAAAATCTTGGCGGAAACAGTAAAAAACAATCCCAACAAGAGGCGAACCCTGTATTTGTAAAGATATTTGTTGAGATACTGTAGTGCGCGCACAAGCCTGATTTGAAGCTCAAATATAGTACCTGCAACTTAATTTGTTTCTGTATGTGGATAGAATAATGAATAAACGTATTTTTGTATGGACAAAATCGCTCTTTGAGATGCTTACACGCAGACACCTCCGTATCAAAGTCATGCAAGAAATATATGCATGTACCCTTACCCAAAATGACAACTTAACCAGTGCTGAAAAGCATCTGACTCAGAGTAGCCTTGGTTTTTACCAACTCTATCTGACCTTACTGTCACTTCTTATTGAAATCCAATCTTGTGGTCAAGAATTACACAAAAAAAACAAAAATCAATACATAAAAGCCAGTGACAAAGCCCTCAACCCCAAGTTCTTTAACAACTTGGCATTGGCCCATTTGGCCAAAAACAACACCCTTCAATCACAGTTAGAAAAACACAAACTAAACTATTGGTCACAACACGATGAATATGTGCGGTTGGTTTGGGACCAAGTGAGTGAGAGTAATCTATATTCGGATTATTTGGTCTCAGAAACCAATGGTTTTGACGAGGACAAATCTTTTTTGGTGAGTTTGTTCACGGAAGTGATTGCTCCTTTTGAGCGATTACACGAGTTTATTGAAGAAATCAAACCCACATGGATAGATGATTTGCCCTTGGTCAATACCATTGTGCGCAACACACTTACCCACATCAAAGACCATTCCCAGTCCAATTTGGTGCTTACACAAGCTTATAAGGATCCCGACGATGCCAATTTTGCCACAACATTGTTCAGAAAGGTGATGCTCAATGACAGTAAACTTTCTGCAGAGCTGGAGGGTCGCACACCCAATTGGGAACAAGACCGCATCGCTGTGTTGGATATGATTATACTCAAAATGGCCATAGCTGAACTGCTGTATTTTCCTGAAATTCCTTCCAAAGTAACCATCAACGAATATTTAGAAATCGCCAAAGAGTATGCCACGCCCAAAAGTAGTGTGTTTATCAATGGGATTTTGGATGTATTGGTCAAAGAATACAGCAAATCAAACGACCTCAACAAAAACTTGAAAGGCTTGTCTTAAAGTACTAAATTAGCATCCAAAATTAAATGATATGAGATTTGTAATCGTTTTTTGTGTTGCCGCACTTGTAGCGAGTTGTAACACATCCCCCTCCAAAAAAGTAAAAAGTACCGAAGCAAGCCAAGCAACGGTAGTCAAGGACACGGTTCCCGTGATGACCTTTAATAAAGTTGAACATGATTTCGGCACCATCAACGAAGGAGATGTTGTAGAAACCACTTTTAGTTTTACCAACACAGGCACACGCGATTTGATGATTCTCAATGCCCGCGGCAGCTGTGTTGTACGGTACCCGACTATCCCCAAAACATACCCATAGCGCCGGGCGATTCTGCGGATGTTAAAGTAAAATTTGACTCAAACAACAAGCCTAACAACAACAACCGGACTGTTACATTCACTACCAATACCGCCAATGGGCGTGAGGTGATTCGTATCAAAACTTTTGTAACACCCGATCCGGTCAAAGAAAAACAACGGGAAGAGCGTCGCAACGCCATGCTAGCCCGTCAAAACCAAAACAAATAACACATGGAAGCATTTTCGGGTCAATTGCCCTTTTTGTTGATGATGTTTGCCATCATCTTCTTTTTTATGATTTTACCCCAGCAACGCCGGGCTAAAAAAGAGAAAAATTTTAAAAATAACCTTCAAAAAGGAGACCGTGTAATCACCAAAAGTGGTGTCCATGGCAAGGTGATTGAAGTCAATGACAGCAATGACAGTTGTGTGATTGAGACCATGGCGGGTAAGCTCAAAATGGAGCGTAGTTTTATATCCATGGAGTTGAGTCAGAAACTCAACCCGACCGCTTCTAAAAAATAATTTTAAGCGCCTCTGGCGCTTTTTTTATAGAAAAAAACGTGTACAAACTCCTCATCAGACCCATATTGTTTCTTTTTGATGCAGAAAGCGTACACCATTTTTCATTTGCAGCGATTCGCTTACTTCATTGTATCCCATTTGTTGGAGGCTTACTTCGGCGTTGCTATACTGTCAAGCACCCTAGGCTGGAGAGAGAATTGTTTGGAATACCTTTCCCCAACCCTGTAGGGCTAGCAGCCGGGTTTGATAAGGATGCCAAACTCTTTAAGCCCCTTTCCAATTTTGGTTTTGGCTTTATTGAAATCGGAACCGTCACACCCAAACCACAGTCGGGAAATCCAAAAAAGAGATTGTTCCGCTTAAAGTCCGACCAAGCCATTATCAACCGAATGGGATTCAATAACGAAGGTGTTGATGCTGCTGTTCAGCGATTAAAGCGCAACAAAGACCTGATTGTTGGTGGGAACATTGGTAAAAATAAAATTACTCCTAACGAAGAGGCTACTGCTGATTATGTACACTGTTTTGATGCACTTTTTGATTACGTAGATTATTTTGTGGTCAATGTTAGTTCTCCCAATACGCCCAACTTACGTGACCTACAAGAGAAAGAACCCTTAACCGCTTTGCTTAACACCCTTCAAGATCGAAATGCGGAAAAGTCGGCACGCAAACCCATTTTGCTAAAAATCGCTCCCGATTTGTCAGACAACCAATTGCTAGACATTATAGACATCGTCCGTACAACAAAAATCGACGGCTTGATAGCTACCAACACCACCTTATCTCGTGAGGACCTATCAAGCGAACCACAGCTTTGTTCTGAACAGGGTGGATTGAGTGGAAAACCCTTGTCCAAACGCAGTACAGAGGTGATTCATTTTTTACATCAACACAGCGATGGAAAAATTCCAATTGTGGGTGTGGGTGGCATACACAGCCCTGAGGACGTAATGGAAAAATTGGAGGCAGGAGCTAGTTTGGTTCAACTCTACACAGGCTTTATTTATGAAGGCCCAGCGGCTGTAAAGCGTATCAACAAAACTTTGTTGGGTTTGCCATCCTAGGTCACTTTTTTTAATTTCACATAACGTATGGATTCAATTACCCTTATCGGTACGGTAACGCTGGTGCATTTGCTGGCAGTCATCAGCCCGGGTCCCGATTTTGTGATGGCTTGTAGGAATGCACTTTTGTATTCGCGCAAAACCGGTATTTGGACAGCCGTAGGTTTTGGACTGGGCATAGCGGTACACATCAGCTATGCATTGTTTGGATTGGCTTGGGTGGTCGCACAATCTGTGATTTTATTTAGTGTTATCAAATACCTCGGTGCCGCCTATTTGATTTTTATTGGTGTACAGTCTTTTTTATCAAAAACCAAAACACTTGAACCTGGTGTCGCTTCTAAACAAAAAGACATTCCTCCTATGGTAGCCATCCGTATGGGATTTGTAACCAATGTGCTCAACCCCAAAGCAACTCTTTTTTTTCTCAGTCTTTTCACTATGGTTGTCGGGCCCGAGGTGAGCGTATTTGAAATGACCATTATAAGTATTATACTTATAGGAGTCACCGTATTATGGTTTTCGCTTGTGGCGGTGATTATGACCCAAAAAAGAATCCGTCAGACTTTTGAACGCTATCAGGGTGTATTTAACAAATCTTTGGGTGGATTGTTGGTTGCATTGGGTATAAAAATTGCACTGATGCAAAAATAGTTTGTGCATTGCATTGGGTATAAGAAATAATGTATACCTTAGGGGTGTAGAAACCCAAATCTGCCCCTTTATGAGCCGCCTATACAAGCCTTATTTTATTTTATTCTATCGACATCTTTTGGCCATCTCCCTGTGCCTATGGTGTAGGGATCATATCCTTGATTTTATGGAACAAACCCTGGGCTTGAAGACTTTTATTCATTTTATATACCCCAAATCTTTTTATCATGACACGTGTACGATTAGAAATCGATGAAGTACAAATTCATCGTCCCAAAAAAAGATGGAAGCTATATTTTGTCATTGTTGCTGAGCATCCCACTGAGGAAGACAAAATGATCGTAACCACTTTGCCTCAAGATCCTTTCAAATTGAGCAAACGCCACCAAAATAGTTTTCAGTTCGATACAGATGATATCGGCGCTGAAGGTTTGTTTGTGCTAAGCCGAGACCTGCCCGAAGACCGAGAACTCAATGCGCATATTTACCTAAGACACACCCGAAAATCTACCAGAGATTTGGGTGAAATTTTATCTGATGTTGAAAACGGCATCGGAGGTGATGCCTTTGGAATCGTGGATGACATTGTCGGGACAACGGCTTGAGGATTGATGATAAAGTAATCCTCCAACCGATCCCCTATCAGTGCCAATGTG
>JBMYLY010000047.1:0-10294 GCA_049596815.1 Flavobacteriaceae bacterium
AACATCTCCTCAACCACATCGGCTGGGCGGGTGACATCTACCCTGTAGGGTGGTATGCTCAATGCCAAAGCTGTTTCGGTTACATTGTTGATTTTAATATCCAACGAGGTGAGTATGGACTTGATGGTTTGTCTGGGTATTTCTTCGCCAATCAAATTGTTTATGTAATCAAATTGTACCATGAACTGTACAGGCTCTGCTTTGGTGGGGTACTCATCCATCACATTGCTAGACACATGTCCTCCTGCCAATTCAATAATCAAAAGCGCAGCGCGTTTGAGTGCATATTCTACCAATTCTATGTCTATACCACGCTCAAAACGAAAAGAAGCATCTGTGCTTAATCCGTGACGTTTGGCAGATTTACGCACACTCACAGGGTCAAAGTAGGCGCTTTCCAAAAAGACCTCAGTAGTTTTCTCGGTAACTCCTGAATGCAATCCTCCAAACACTCCGGCAATACACATCGGTGAATCACCATCGCATATCATCAGATCTTCCGCGCTTAAAGTACGCTCAACGCCATCCAAAGTTGTAAAAGAGGTGCCCTCCTTTAGGGTTTGCACTTTGACTACACCCGATGAAATTGCGGATGCATCAAAAGCGTGAAGTGGTTGTCCCAACTCATGAAGTACGTAGTTGGTCGCATCAACAATGTTATTTATGGGTGTTAGACCAATTGCTTTGAGTTTGTTCTGAATATAATCAGGTGAGGGGCCAACTTGAACTCCTGAGATCCGCAAACCACAATATCGTGGCGCACGTTTTTTATCGACTACATCAATACGCAGAGAAGCATTGGTGAGCTCTACATGAAAACCGTTGATATTGGGTCTTATTAGTTCTGTATTGATGCCTTGTTGCAGCCAACCTGCTTTAAGGTCACGAGCCACCCCAAAATGGCTCATCGCATCTGCTCGATTGGGCGTAAGGCCAATTTCGAAAACTTCATCGTTTTCTATCTCAAATATATCCGCACAGGCTTTTCCAACAGGGTGTTTGTCATTTAAAACGATAATTCCATCATGGTCAAGGCCAATACCAATTTCATCCTCAGCACAGATCATACCTTGACTGAGTTCCCCACGTATCTTACTTTTTTTAATCGTAAATGGTTCTCCAGACGTTGGGTGTAAGACAGTTCCTACAGTAGCAACCACCACTTTTTGACCTTTGGCTACGTTGGGTGCACCACAGACTATGGAAAGCAATTCTTCCTGTCCGACATCAACTTTTGTGAGTTTGAGACGGTCGGCATTGGGGTGTTGTTCGCAAGATTTTACTTCGCCAACAACCAGTCCTTTTAGACCACCAGGTATGGATTCAAACGTTTCTATACCTTCAACTTCTAAACCCAAATCGGTAAGTAGCTCTCCTACTTGTGCTGCGTCCCAATCTGTTTTTACAAACTGTTTGAGCCAATTGTATGATATCTTCATTGAAACAGATAAAGTACAAAGATACGATTAAGAATTTTTTTTTTGGGTTAGGAAATGTACTTCCAAAGCCCTTTTCCACGCTCGAGTTGTTGAAGGGTCTCGTAGACGGGCGCGTTGACCTCTGCGCTAAAGCTTATGTCTGTTTGTAGTAAGCGCGTCGCTGCCAGCCGTGCTTTTTCCAAAATATGCTTATCCTTGGCCAAATCTGCAATTACCATCTGCAAGACACCACTCTGTTGGGTGCCCATCAGGTTGCCCGGTCCGCGAAGTTTGAGATCTACTTCTGCCAATTCGAAACCATCTTGGGAACGCACCATGGCTTCAATTCTGGTAGACGCATCATCTGATAATTTCTCTTTGGTCATCAATACACAATAACTTTTATCGGCACCACGTCCCACACGACCTCGCAACTGATGCAACTGAGACAAACCGAAACGTTCCGCACTTTCTACAATCATAACAGAAGCGTTGGGTACGTTTACACCCACCTCTATCACAGTAGTGGCTACCATAATATGTGTCTTTCCCTCAACAAATCGCTTCATCTCAAAAGCTTTGTCTTCAGGCTTCATTCTTCCATGAACGATGCTTACTTGATAATCGGGTTGTGGGAAGTCACGCACGATGCTTTCGTACCCGTCCATCAGGTCTTTGTAGTCCATTTTTTGAGATTCTTCAATCAATGGATATACTATGTAAACTTGCCTGCCTCTGGTGACTTCTTCCCGGATAAAACGAAGTACTGCCAGTCTGTTACGGTCTGTGCGATGCCCTGTGGTAATGGGCTTGCGCCCTGGTGGTAATTCGTCGATTACAGACAAGTCCAAGTCGCCATACAAGGTCATGGCTAGCGTTCTCGGAATCGGGGTGGCTGTCATGACCAACACATGAGGTGGTATGGCATTCTTTTTCCAAAGTTTGGCGCGTTGAGCTACACCAAACTTGTGTTGCTCGTCTATGATGGCCAATCCAAGGTTTTTAAAAACTACGGTTGGTTCTAACACAGCATGGGTACCGATCAATATGTTGAGTGTACCGTTGGAAAGATTTTCATGCAGTTTTTTTCGAGTTGCTTGCGTTGTTGAGCCTGTTAGTAAGGCTATTTGAATTTTCATAGGAGCAAGAAGGCTGGAAAGACTGGCAAAGTGTTGTTGGGCCAAAATTTCCGTAGGAGCTACCAAAGTAGCTTGAAACCCATTGTCCAAAGCGATCAAAATGGCAAGTAGTGCCACAATGGTTTTTCCTGAGCCTACATCCCCTTGGAGAAGGCGGTTCATCTGGGCATTGCTTCCCATGTCGGTACGAATTTCCTTTATAACTCTTTTTTGGGCGTTGGTTAAATCAAAGGGTAGATGATGTTCATAGAAAGTGTTAAAAAAATCTCCGACCTTATCAAAAACCAAGCCTTTGAACTTGTTTTTATAGCGTTGTTTTTTTTGAAGCAATTGCAACTGTATAAAAAACAATTCTTCAAATTTTAGTCTGTATTGTGCTTTGGCCAATTCATCTTGATTCTTTGGAAAGTGTACAGCCCGAAGTGCTTTAGACCTATCCATCAACTGAAATTCGTTTTTAATAGGAACTGAAAGTGTTTCGGAAAATTGGAAATTTACTTCTTCAAAAAGATTTGAGACCGTTTGTCGCATGACTCTATTTGAAATCCCTCGATTGGCCAACTTTTCTGTTGATGGATAGATGGGCTGGAACGCTCCTTGTTTGTTCTGGGAAATTTCTGTGTCCAGTTCTGGATGCGCGATAGAACATTGGTTTCCAAACCAATTGAGCCGACCAAAAGCCACATAGTCGGTGTTTGTTTTTAGATTTTTTTGAATCCATTTTACACCCCTAAACCACACCAATTCCATTTGCCCGGTTTCGTCTCCAAAAGTGGCTACCAGACGTTTATGACGCCCTTTCGTGATGGTTTCTATGTGCGAGATTTTTCCGACTACTTGCACATCGGATTGGGATTGGGGCAACTCACTGACTTTATAAAAGTGCGTTCTATCAATATATCTGTTTGGAAATACATACAACAAGTCCTTGTAGGTGTGAACCCCGAGTTCGCTACGCAACAATTGTGCTCTGTTAGGGCCCACCCCTTTAAGATAGTCAACGGGTTTTTCCAATAAGGCATCTGACATGCAAACGAAGATAAATCTTTTCCATTGAAAACTGTTGATAAACCACAGGGAGATTGATAGAAATTCACTTGAGGAATTTATATTTTCACATAAAAATTTTAGGTGCAGGATTATCTTTCCAAACTCAATGAAGCCCAACAACAACCGACCACCCACACGGATGGACCCCTGATGGTGATTGCGGGTGCGGGTTCGGGGAAAACGCGTGTGCTCACATACCGTATTGCCTATTTGATGCAACAAGGTGTAGACGCATTTTCGATTTTGGCTTTGACTTTTACCAACAAAGCTGCACGAGAGATGAAGGGTCGCATCGCCGAAATAGTAGGGGAGAGTGAGGCCAAAAACCTATGGATGGGTACTTTTCACTCTGTTTTTGCTCGCATTCTTCGCGCAGAAGCCGACCGATTGGGCTATCCATCGAGTTTTACTATCTATGACACGCAAGATTCTGAGCGGCTGATAGCCTCTATCATCAAAGAGATGAAACTCGACAAAGACATCTACAAAACCAAACAGATTCGCAATCGCATTTCAGCCTTTAAAAACAGTTTGATTACGGTTCGCGCTTATTACAACAACCCCGAATTGGTCGAAGCCGACCGTGAGGCACGCCGTTCACAAATGGGCACAATCTACCAAGCCTATGTAGAGCGTTGCTTTAAGGCTGGTGCTATGGATTTTGACGATTTGTTGTTAAAAACCAATGAGCTTTTAAACCGTTTTCCTGATGTGTTGGCCAAATACCAAGATCGGTTTCGCTACATCTTGGTTGATGAGTACCAAGATACCAACCACTCACAATATCTAATTGTGCGGGCATTGGCAGATCGTTTTCAAAATATATGTGTGGTTGGTGATGATGCGCAAAGTATATATGCGTTTCGAGGTGCTAATATTCAAAACATTCTCAATTTTCAAAAAGACTATCCTGAAGCCAAGGTCTACAGATTGGAGCAAAACTACCGATCGACCCAGAATATTGTCTCTGCAGCCAATAGCCTGATCGCCCACAACCAAAACAAATTGGACAAGGATGTTTGGACAGCCAACGAAAAGGGAGAACAAATTATAGTGCACCGAAGTCCTACAGATGGTGATGAAGGACGCTATGTGGCCCAATCGATTTTTGAGGAATCCATGCAGCAACAGCTTAAGTATGAGTCATTTGCTGTTCTTTATCGAACCAATGCTCAATCGCGGGCTATTGAAGATGCACTCCGAAAACGCAATATCCCTTACAGGGTATTTGGGGGCGTGTCTTTTTACCAGCGCAAGGAAATCAAAGATGTGTTGGCTTACCTACGGCTGACTGTCAATCCCAAAGATGAGGAAAGCCTGAAGCGTGTTATCAATTATCCGGGTCGGGGGATTGGCCAAACTACGGTAGACAAACTTGTTGTGGCTGCCCAGACACACAATATTTCAATTTTTGATGTGGTAGAGCGTGCGCATGAGTTGCCTTTGAACATCAACACTGGCACCAAAACCAAACTCAGTGACTTTGCCGTGTTGATTCGCAGTTTTCAGGCAGCCAACGCCACCCAAGATGCTTTTGCAGTGGCAGATCTGATTACCAAAAAAACGGGCATCGTGCAAGAGCTTAAAAAAGAAGGCACTCCGGAAGCGGTAACACGTGTGGAAAATGTTGAAGAGTTGCTCAATGGTATTCGTGATTTTGTAGAAGGTCAGCGCGAGTTGGTAGACGCTAGAGGTTCGTTGGTGGAGTTTTTGGAGGACGTGGCTTTGGCTACTGATTTTGACAATGAAAAAAAGGAGGAAAATGCGGTAGCTCTGATGACTGTACACTTGGCCAAAGGTCTTGAATTTCCACATGTGTATGTGGTGGGTATGGAAGAGGATTTGTTTCCTTCAGCCTTCAACATGAATACTCGTGAAGAACTCGAAGAGGAAAGACGTTTGTTTTATGTGGCACTCACTAGGGCCGAAAAACGGGCTACCTTGACCTACAGCCAGTGTCGTTACAGATGGGGAAAGCTCAATGATGCAGAGCCCAGTCGTTTTTTGACAGAGTTGAACCCTGATTATATTGACAACCAATTGTTTGATGATAACTATCGTTTTACACCTTTGGTGGACAAGGATATTTTTGGTGACGTTCCAAAAGACAGGGTTCGTTTTAAAAAACCAACTGTCAAATCTAACAGAAAAACCATACCCCCCAAAGCCAAACTAAAACCCGTGGCACGTTCGCAATCTGCCGAGTCCATAGATACTTCTGCCATTCAAGAGGGAGTCAAGGTCAACCACAGTCGTTTTGGAAGAGGAGTGGTTTGTGCAGTAGAGGGTCAAGGGGGTGATACCAAGGCCCTTATCGACTTTGAAAACGGAGGAAGAAAAAATTTACTGCTTCGCTTTGCCAAACTCGAAATTCTTTAAAACATGCGCCTTCAAGTCTTTGAAAACAATCCTAACCCCAAACATATTGCCACGGCTGTTGAGGTACTGCAAAAAGGAGGCCTCATTATTTATCCCACAGACACTGTCTATGCGTTGGGATGTGATGCGTATCATGAAGAAGCGCTCAACAGACTGGCCAAATTGAAAAGTGCCAAACCTTCCAAAACACCTGTAAGCTTGGTTTGTAGCTCTATACGTCAAATAGGGGAGCACACAGGGCAGTTGGATACGGTCGTGTTTCGTTCGCTTAAAGCCCACCTTCCGGGGCCCTTTACGTTTATCTTACCGGTGCTTCAAAAACTGCCAAAATCTCTGGGTAAAAGAACTTCCATTGGAGTGCGTATTCCAGATCATTCTATCTCACAAGCTTTGATAAATGCACTCGGTCACCCGCTGGCTTCCGCTTCTTTGCATGATGACGATTCAATTATCGACTACACTACTGACCCAGATGAAATTGAGGTCCATTGGCAACATAGAATCGATTTGTTTTTAGACAGTGGATACGGCAACAACCAACCTTCAACCGTTGTTGATATGTCATCTGAAGAAGTAAATGTGATTCGACAGGGTGTAGGAATCTTTGAAGGCTGACAGCATCAGTCAATCTTCAAATGCTTTACAATGTCAGTAGCCATAAGACCCAATTGACCTGTTGTTTTTACTGCTTTGTCTCCCGCCAATCCATGATGATAGACTGCAATACAAGCCGCTTCTGCTGAGGAATATCCTTGTGCCAATAGCCCTGTTATGATACCTGTCAGTACGTCTCCACTACCAGCTGTAGCCATACCCGGGTTTCCTCCGTCGTGAACGTATTTATGGCCTTTGTTATCAATCACCCAAGTACATGCGTCTTTTAATACAATAACACATTGGAGTTTTTCAGCAAATTCTGCTGCTTTGACCAAACGTTCTGTGGTTTGTGCAGACGTACCCACCAATCGGTCGAATTCTTTGATATGTGGTGTTAAAATGCTGCCTTGGGGTATGTGCGGCATCCATCCGGGATTTTTTGATAGTATATTGATTGCATCTGCATCAATAACCATAGAGACTTTTACACTTTTTAGAAGTTGAAAAAGCATTTTCTCGGTTTGTAGAACTGTACCAATCCCCGGTCCTATTGAAAGTACATTAAAAACTGAAATGTCAGGAAATTGAGTTAAGCACTGCTCAGAATCGTCAGAAAAACACATGGCTTCTGGCAGAGATGATTGCATAATATTAACACCACATTTGGGCACGTATGAGGTCAATAAGCCGACACCACTTTTTAGACAAGCATGGGCAGAGAGTACAGCAGCGCCCATTTTACCAAATGACCCTGCCATCAAAAGTGCATGTCCATAATGGCCTTTATGAGAAAATTTCTCCCTACGTTTTACATACTGCTGAACTTCATGATTTATATAAAAAGTTTTGGAGTCTAACTGTTGTATGTAATCTTCGTCCAGCCCTATGTCAATAGCTATCCAATCTTTAACAAATGTTTTGTGCTCAGGAAAAAAGAAAGAAGCTTTAGGACGTTGGAATGTAATCACGAGATCGGCTTTTACCACATCATCAGATTTAGCAATGGTTTCTGAGGGCAATCCCGATGGCATATCGACACTATATACCGTATTGACTGAACTGTTTATAGCGCGGATGACATCGGAAAATAGTCCCTCAACTTTTCCACGCATGCCAATTCCAAATAGCGCATCAATGATGATGTCTGATGGGTTGAATTGAGGTAATTGGCTTTCGTTGTTAATAATTTTAACTTCGGGTAGTCTGTTCAAATTGGTGTTACAATCTGCTGTAGGGGTTTTATTTGTATCTAAAAAGTAGGCATGGGTATCAAAGCCGTTTTCAGTAAGCATTCGACAGATCGCAAGCCCATCGCCTCCGTTATTTCCCGATCCACAAAAAACCATGATTTTGTGATTGGTTATCTGTAAAGTCATCAAATACTGTACAAAAGCATTTGCTGCTTTTTCCATCAGGTCTACAGAACGTATTTTTTGTGAACTAATGGTGTGTAGGTCAGCCCCCTTAATTTGATCAGTAGAAATTATTTTTTGGAGCCCATTCATATGCCTAAAATTAACCAAAAAAAAACGCAACCTTAAGGCTGCGTTTTAAACTTATTAGAAATAGGAACTAGTTTTCAGCTGTGGCCGCTTCCATGCCTTGTTCAATCAAGTCAAAGAATTGGTCGAGTTTGGGTAGGACTACAATACGAGTTCTTCTGTTTTTAGCTCTTCCAGAGGCTGTTTCATTGTCATCCAACGGAATGTAGTAGCTACGTCCGGCGGCTGTCATGCGTTCTGGTGAAACCCCAAATTCGTTTTGAAGTACACGTATCACAGAAGTAGCTCTTTTTACACTAAGATCCCAATTGTCTTGCAACACTTCGTTGCTAATCGGTACATTATCTGTGTGTCCTTCAACCATAAATTCTATTTCGGGCTTATCATTCATCACAGTGGCTACTTTGCCCAAAACCTCTTTGGCTCGATTGGACACTACATAACTTCCAGAGTTAAACAGCAACTTATCTGAAATGGAGATAAACACCACACCTTTTTCAACATTAACTTCGATATCGGAGTCGTTGATGTCAATCAAAGCACCTTTTAGGCTAGTCACCAAAGCTAAAGTAACAGAATCACGACGTGTGACGGCATCCTGCATTTTACGAATCGTAAGGTCTTTTTCTTTAAGTGATTCTAAAGAACGCTCTAAGTTCTCAGCGCCCTTTTGGGAAAGGGTGGTCAGATTGCCCATATTGTTGATCAAATCTTGGTTGTTTGCTCTCAAAAAGCTGTTTTGTTCTTTGAGCGCCGCCAATGAGGCATCACTTGATGCTTTCTCATCTATACAAGTATTGAGTTTGACCGTTGCAGAGTTGAGCAAATCTTTAGTTTGTTTGTGTTCTGTTTCAAGGGAAGCGTATTTCTTCTGAGACACGCATGAGGCTAACAAAGCCGGAACTACCAAAAGGATAAGAATCTTTTTCATTGAAAAGGGATTAAGTTTTGACAAAATTAAAAAATTAAACGTCTATTCATATATCTTAACGATATTTTAACGAATATCGTATTTGGGGTTGATTTTCATTTTTAGATATTCAAAAAAAACAGAAGTCTTTTGGAAGGGCAGAAAAGGCTTGTTTCTTTTTTTCCAGTAGGCAGGGAAGTAATAGAAAAAACTGTGGTGGCCATGAACAATTGCTATCATATGTCTCCAGCGACCCGTGAGCAAAAAATAGATTCCTAAAAAGAAATCAAACCCCAAACGCATTGCCAACCAAAATGTGTACACAAACAAAGGGAGTGTTTTTGTGTAGGTGAGCATTGAATTTCTAATGTTGTAAAACAGTTTTTTGGGATCATTGGCCTTTAAACTACCGCCCCCCAAATGTTTTACTTCCGAAGTTCCGACGTAGCGAATTTGCCATCCCTCTGCCAAAACTCGTATAGAAAGGTCAATCTCTTCAAAATGCATAAAAAAGCCTTCGTCAAATCCACTTAGACTAGTAAAAACTTCTTTTCGTATGCAAAACGCGGCTCCCCCAGCCCATTCAATTGATGCGAAATCGTTGTATTGGCCATTGTCTTTTGTGCAATGAGAAAGCACACGTCCTCGACAGTAGGGCAGACCCATAAAATCGATTCTACCGCCTGCAGCACCGGCATAATCAAAATGTCCTTGGTGAATTTCTGAAAGAATTTTAGGTTGTATGATTGCAACTTCAAGGTGGTTTTGGAACTGTTCTTCTATTTGTGGAATCCAATCTGTGTCGACACGAACGTCGTTGTTGACAAAACACAATATGTCTGCTTCAATTTTATCAACCGATGCATTGTAACCACCACTATACCCAAGGTTTTCTTTGTGTTGAATGACGTAAACATTTGGAAAGTTATTTTGGATAAACTTTACAGAGTTATCGGTAGATGCATTGTCTACGACCCATATCTCTGCACCAGAGCTAAATTGGACCACGCCTGGGAGGTATTTGTCTAACAAATCCTTTCCATTGTAATTCAGTATGACAATTGCGGTTTTCAATTAGCAATGCTTAAATCGGGTAGTTCAGGTAAAAATATATACTTTTTGTTGTCGTGGTCGAAGGTACAGAAATAATGTTCAAGGCCGTTGGTAACCATCATATAGGTGGCTTGAAACTTTTGATTATACCTTGCTATTTGATCAAAAACCTTTTGGTCTACAGTGACATTGGGTGCTTTGCATTCGACTATCAGTTGTGCACTTCCGTCTGATTGAAACAAAATC
>JBMYLY010000048.1:0-10110 GCA_049596815.1 Flavobacteriaceae bacterium
TAAGGCAGTTTTGATAGCAACCCTTTTTCTTGTGTTGTTACTATACAGTTTGGGTTGGCACACCCGTCAAGGACGTTTTATTGAAGTTCCCGACCTCAGTCAACAACCACTCGACCAAGTCATCGAAATTTTGGACGATGCCAATTTGCGCTACGAGGTTATAGATTCTGCCAATTACAACCCCAACTACAAACCTTTTGCAGTTATTGAACACCAACCCAAGGCCGGTGAGCAGGTGAAAAAAGATCGAAAAATATATCTAACGCTAAACCCCTCAAACTACAGGGAAATTTCTGTGCCAGACGTCATTCAAATCACCTACCGAAATGCTGCATCGACCCTTCGTGCTGTAGGTCTGGAAGTAGGCGAAATCACCTATCGTGACAATATTGGAAAGGATATGGTTTTGCAATTGCGTTTTGAGGGAGAGGGCATCGTCCCTGGCGCCAAAGTCCCAAAAACTTCCCCTATTGACTTGGTGTTGGGCAACGGCAAAGCTCCGGAATGATGGACAACAAGGTTATCGATGATGAGCTCTATGAGCATTTTTCTTTTACCGCAGATGCGGGACAAGCTCCTTTGCGTGTCGATAAGTTTTTAATGAACCGCATTGAAAACGCCACCAGAAATAAAATTCAGCAAGCCGCCAAAGCAGGCAGCGTTCATGTCAACGGTATGGATGTAAAATCAAATTATAAGGTCAAAGGGGGTGATACGGTTCAGGTATTATTTGCCCATCCGCCACACGAAAATCTGCTGGTAGGTGAGGACATTCCTTTATCTATTGTATACGAAGACGATGCGCTTGTTGTGGTGGACAAACCCGCCGGATTGGTGGTACATCCCGGTCATGGTAATTACAGCGGAACCTTGCTCAATGGACTTATCTATCATTTTGACAAATTGCCCACAAACCGCAACGAACGCCCAGGATTGGTGCATCGGATAGACAAAGACACCAGTGGTTTGCTGGTCGTGGCCAAAACCGAACATGCAATGGCACATTTGGCCCAACAGTTTTTTGACAAAACTTCCGAACGCAGTTATTTGGCTTTGGTGTGGGGCGATCCGGCAGATGATCATGGAACGATTGAAGGTCATTTGGGACGCGACCCCAAAAACAGACTTTTAATGGCTGTTTTTCCGGAGGGAGAACAAGGCAAAGAAGCCGTTACGCACTATGAAGTGGTGGAGCGATTTGGATACGTTACCCTAGTGCGTTGTCGTTTGGAAACGGGTCGTACACACCAGATTCGTGCCCATATGAAATACTTGGGACACCCGCTATTCAGCGACGGGCGCTATGGGGGAGATAAAATCCTAAAAGGCACTACGTTTACCAAATACAAACAGTTTGTCGAAAACTGCTTCAAAATCCTACCACGTCAGGCACTTCATGCCCAAACCTTGGGGTTTGTACATCCTGAAACGGGTAAGAAAATGCAATTTCAATCAGAACTTCCCGAAGATTTTCTGGCCGGAATCGAAAAATGGCGCCATTATGCCCGCCACCGCAACGATTGATGTACTCAATAGTGGCATCAATAGTTTGGATATGAGACATTTGTCTATCCAAAAAAGCCTTTATATTTTTGGGTAAAACGCACGGAAATGAAAATCTTGGTATCTCCCGCAAAATCACTCAATTATGAGCGTCCCTTGCCCCACGCGCATTGCAGTCAACCTGTTTTTGTTGACAAAGCCCAACAGCTCAACAAATCTTTACGGATGAAAAAACCGGATGAACTTCAAAAATTGATGGGGATTTCTCAGAAATTGGCCGATCTGAATTGGACACGCAATCAGACTTTTTCGGTCCCTTTCACTACTGACAACGCCCGCCCCGCAGTCTATGCTTTTGATGGCGATGTTTACAACGGTCTGGATGCCTACACCATTGATGAAAAAAATTGGGATACTCTCAACAACAGCCTGCGTATTTTGTCAGGGCTTTATGGTGTCCTCAAGCCTTTTGACTTGATGCAACCCTATCGTTTGGAAATGGGAACCTCTTTTGGGGCCAACGGAAGTAAAAACCTCTACGAATTTTGGAAATCTACCCTGACCAATCAACTCAATGAGGAGCTGCAACAAGATGAGATTGTAGTCAACTTGGCCAGTAAAGAATACGCTTCCGCAGTAGACCTAAGGTCTTTGGACGCGCAGGTAATATCGCCTGTGTTTAAGGATTTTAAAAACGGAAAGCTCAAGATTATTTCCTTTTTTGCCAAAAAAGCCCGCGGACTTATGGCGCGCTATCTGATTGATAACAACGCCGAAACCACAGCCGACTTGCTGGGCTTTACCGCTGATGGCTATGCCTATAGTGCCGAACACACTACCGACCCAACTGCGCCGGTATTTATACGTTAACGTTTCTTCTTTTTTTTGATGCGTGGTCTACGCACGCCAAAACTGCCGTTTACGATTTTTCCACGACGTGTTTTTTTATCGCCTTTTCCCATGGTGTAAAATTTGGTTGTTTAAAGGTATGAAATCATAAACAAACCCAAAATTTGTATTAATTCGTTGTTTAAATATCCTAATTAATCTATAAAACATAGTATTTTTGCTATGTTTGTAATGTCGCCCCAAATATATCAACCATGAAAGTTCGCACCATCTTAAAAATGTTACATAAAGATGGTTGGGTGCAAGTTCGACAGCGTGGGAGCCATCGTCAGTTTAAGCACCCTGTCAAAAAAGGAACCGTAACAGTGGCGGGCAAGCCGAGTCATGATTTGGCACCATTTATAGAAAAAAGCATACTGCGACAAGCGCGTATAAAAAAAGAGAAGTGATGAAAAAAATTGTATTTAAAATCGGTCAGACAGCAACTAATTATTCTGCCTTGTATGAGGACCCCAATGGAGTTGTGGCAGTAACAGGAGACTCTCTTGAAAGTCTAAAAACAGAGGCGTTTTCTGCTCTTAAATTTCATTTTGAAGGCTTGGACAAGCAACCCTCTTGGTTTAAGAAAAATTGGGAGATTTCATTCGCTTTTGAAACCCAAGACCTTTTGCGTTATTACAACCAAATATTTACACGTGCTGCCTTGAGCAAACTAACAGGAATTAACGAAAAACAGTTGGGGCATTACCTACAAGGAGTACACAAACCTCGTGCTGATAAAGCCAAAAAAATCGAAGCCGCTTTACACAAATTAGGAAAAGAGCTTCAGGCTGTTGAGTTGGTTTGAAAAAAGTTAACGAATTTGACTTACAAAATTCCCAACCCCGCCTGTGCCATTGTTTTTAAGATGCTTGATAAAAGCCGAACCTATGATGGCGCCTTTACTGTGAGCGACAGCGGCTTGGTAGGTAGTTGCATTGCTGATTCCAAAACCTACCAATAGCTCGGATTGCAGTCCCATAGCCGATATGCGTTTGAAATAGGCCTCTTGGGCATCGCCAAAACTACTTTGCGCACCTGTTGTGGCCGCGCTACTGACCATATAAATAAAACCTTCAGATACCTCATCGATATAGCGGATGCGGGCATCAGGGGTTTGTGGCGTGATCAAAAACATATTCATCAATCCGTATTGCTGAAAGGTGGCTTGGTATTGTTCGTGATATACGTCCACAGGAAGGTCAGGGACAATTAAACCATCTATGCCTACCTCTTGGCAACGCTGACAAAAACGCTCCACTCCATATTGCATCATGGGGTTAAAATATCCCATCACAATCAGTGGGATATGAATTTTGTCACGAACCCCTTCTAATTGAGAGAATAGCTTATCGGTTGTCATGCCATTGCGTAGGGCTTGGGTAGAACTTTCTTGTATGGTGGGTCCGTCGGCCAAAGGGTCAGAAAATGGCAGTCCCAATTCGATCATGTCGACCCCTGCGTCTTGGAGTTGTTTGAGGACAGGGATGGTGTCTTCCAAGTTTGGGAACCCGGCCGTAAAGTAGATGGACAAAAGCTTGCTTTCTTTTGCCAAGGTTTTTGTGATTCTGTTCATTACAACTTAAAATAATCTATATAAGTAGCCAGGTCTTTATCGCCTCGCCCGGAACAATTAAACAATACGATTTCGTCTTTTCCAAAAGTCCGCTCATCCAATACGGCAAAAGCATGCGCTGTCTCTATGGCTGGTATGATGCCCTCCATCTGTGACAAGGTCAACCCCCAGTCCATAGCTTCCTGGTCTGGAATAGACACAAACTCGGCACGCTTACTGCGATACAAATGTGCGTGCATGGGGCCAACACCCGGATAGTCGAGACCGGCAGAAATGGAATAGGGCTCTGTGATTTGCCCATCTTTCGTTTGCATCAACAAGGTTTTACTCCCATGTATGATACCTTCTTTTCCCAAAGCAGAGGTTGCTGCACTTTCTCCTGTATCGATGCCTTTTCCAGCGGCTTCCACAGCGATGATATTGACACGCTTGTCATCCAAATAATGATAATAAAGTCCGGCCGCATTGCTGCCTCCGCCAACACATGCCACCACGTGGTCGGGGTAGTCGCGCCCTTCGACTTCCAACAATTGGCTTTTGCATTCTTTGCTAATGACCGCTTGAAAGCGAGCCACCATATCGGGATAGGGGTGCGGTCCTACCACAGAGCCGATGATATAATGGGTGTCCACAGGGTTGTTGATCCAATCACGGATGGCCTCATTGGTCGCATCTTTAAGGGTTTTGCTACCCGATTGTGCGGGTCGTACTTCTGCGCCCAACATTTTCATACGCGCCACATTGGGTGCTTGTCTCTCAATGTCCAATTCGCCCATATAAACCACACACTGAATGCCCATCAACGCGCAAACTGTGGCCGTAGCCACACCGTGTTGCCCGGCCCCAGTTTCGGCAATGATGCGGTTTTTTCCCAAACGCTTGGCCAATAAAATTTGCCCTATGGTATTGTTGATTTTGTGAGCGCCCGTATGGCACAAATCCTCACGCTTCAGATAAATTTTGGTATTGTACTTTTCAGAGAGGCGCGCCGCAAAATAGAGTGGTGTGGGACGGCCTACATAATCCCGCAAAAGCGCATCGAATTCTTTTTTAAAATCATCGGCAGCCGTAATCGCCAAGTAGTTTTGACGCAATTCTTCCACATTGGGATATAGCATTTCGGGAATGAAGGCACCCCCAAAATCGCCATAATAGCCTTTTTCGTTTACGTGATAACTCATAATGCTAATTTTTCTTTAAACAATTCTATTTCATTCATATCTTTTAGTCCGGGAGCCACTTCAAACTTACTGTTGATGTCCAATGCGTGGATTGGCAAACTGCTGCGGCGAATTTCGGCAATCTTTTCAACACTTTCCAAACCGATGCCACCACTTAAGAAAAACGGATGGTTAAGCGTGTATTTTTCTAATATCTGCCAGTCAAAAGTGGTTCCGTTGCCTCCTGGCAAAGGGCCTTGGGTATCAAACAAAAAATAATGACAATGTGCCTGATAGTCGTTAAGGTTGGAAAAATCAAAGTCGGGTCCCACACGAAAAGCTTTTATGACTTGTGTTTGCCCAAAAAGTGATTGACAAAACTCGGGTGTTTCAGCACCGTGCAATTGAACGGCTTGCAAATCGTGCGATAAAATGACGCTTTGAATCTCTTCCAAAGTGGCGTCAACGAAAACACCTACTTTTTGAATGTGGCTTGGAATATTTTTTGGGACATGACTACAGTAGCGCTTGGAGGGTTTCCAAAATATAAAGCCGATATAGTCGGGACTTAGTGCGGATAAATCCCCGATGTTTCGCGCCTCGCGCATGCCACAAACCTTGAGTTTCATCTTGATAGCGCATTTATAAAATCCGCGGCAGCTTTGCCGGGGTTTTCGGTTTTCATAAAATGTTCACCCATCAAAAAAGCTTGATAACCAAAATCTTGAAGCTCACGAACAGCAGCGGGATTTCCGATGCCGCTCTCGGACACTTTTACAAATTCATCGGGAATATGAGCTGCCAAATTTTTGCTCGTGTCAAGACTCACTTCAAAACGGGTAAGGTCTCTGTTGTTAACACCCAGCAAATTGAGCGAGGGCATCAACGACTTGTCGAGTTCTTCACGGTTGTGTACTTCTAGCAATACTTCCAGTCCTAGGGATTGTGCAAATGTAGAAAGCTGTTTGATTTCTGCTCTTTCCAAACAAGCGGCAATCAGCAAAATGGCATCTGCCCCGTAGGCTTTGGCTTCTAAAATCTGATAGCTATCTACAATAAACTCTTTGCGCAGGAGTGGCAATTCGCAGGCAGCACGTGCCAATAGCAAATCATCTATAGAACCTCCAAAATACTGGGTGTTGGTCAAGACTGACATGCCTGAAACTCCTGCATTTTGATAGCCTTGTGCAACATCGGTCAGTCGCAAACCAAAATTGATGTGCGGCTTGGAAGGTGAACGCCGTTTGTGTTCTGCAATGATGCCTGTGGATGATTTTCGAATAGACTGGCTCAATGACAACGTCCGCCGTTCAAAAAGTGGCATGGCCTCCAAGTCAGATGTTGACACCAACTCCTTTTTGTAACAGAGGTCTTTTCGTATGTCAGCGACGATTTTCTCAAGTATGTTCATTACGCGCTGAGTTTTTGAAGGGTTTGCAAGGCCGACAAAGCATGTCCTGAATCCAAAGATTCTTCAGCGGCGGCAAAGCCGTCTTGCAAAGAAATTTCTTTGGCAGTAGAGATGGCCACCGCTGCGTTGGCGCATACCACTTGTCGCTGTGCTAGGGTACTCTGACCCGAAAGCACATTCAAGAAAATTTGCGCAGCATCCTCCACGGATTCCCCACCACCAATATCCGTGGCTTGTAGCGGTGTCAACCCAAAAGTCTTTGCATCGACCAAAAATGTATCGTTATTAGAGGCTACTTTGGCTTCGCCAGTCAAGGAAATTTCGTCATAGCCATCGAGTGCATGAATGATGCTGTAGCGTTGTTCGGTTTCTTCCAACAGGTAACTGTAGATGCGCAACAGTTCAAGGTTGAACACCCCTACCATTTGTTGTTTGGGAAAGGCGGGGTTGACCAAGGGGCCCAGCATATTGAAAAAGGTTTTCAGTCCCAGTTCACGCCGTACGGGGGCCACATGTTTCATGGCAGGGTGGAAAAGGGGTGCGTGTAGAATACAGATACCCGCTTGGTCGATGGATTGCTCCAAAAATACAGCGTCGTTGGAGAATTTGACACCCAAATGTTCCATCACATTGCTCGACCCGCAAGAGGAAGAAACACCATAATTGCCATGCTTGGCGACCTTTACACCGGCACCTGCTGTAACAAATGATGCCAAGGTAGAGATGTTAAAAGTGTCCTTGCCGTCACCACCCGTTCCGCAAAGGTCAATGGGGTTGTAGGCACTCAGATCTATGGCCACGCACAAATCTAAAAGCGCTGACCGAAAACCTGACAATTCCTCGACAGTAACCGTTCGCATCATAAATGTGGTCAAAAAAGCAGCGATTTGATGGCTGTTGCATTGCCCTTGTCCGATGTCCATCAGCACCGCTTTGGCTTCCGCTTGGGTCAGGGTTTCGTATTGGATCAGTTTTTCTAAGACAGCTTTCATACTACAGCTTTAACCAGTTGTTTAACAATTGTTTTCCGTTGGGGCTGAGGATAGATTCTGGATGAAATTGAACGCCATATAAGTCATAGGTCTTGTGCCGCATGGCCATTACTTGACCGTTGCTTTCTTGAGCCAGCAGTACCAAGTCTTCGGGCAAGGGTACTTGGACTACCCACGAATGGTAGCGCCCTACTTCAAAAGATTTACCCAGCCCTTCAAAGAGTGGATCTTCTTGAACAACTTCCACAGGCGTTGCCACCCCATGATATACTTTGTCAAGGTTGGCCAATGTGCCGCCAAAAACTTCCCCTATGGCCTGATGCCCCAAACAGACGCCCAATATGGGTTTGGTCTTGGCGTATGCTTCAATAATGGGTTTGAGCAAACCTGCCTCGTCAGGGATACCTGGCCCGGGCGACAACACAATTTTGTCAAAAGGTTCGATATCCTCCAGTTGTAGTTGGTCGTTGCGTTTGACGGTGACTGTACAGCCCAAGTCCTCAAGGTAATGTACCAAGTTGTAGGTAAACGAGTCGTAGTTGTCAATGACGATTACTTTCATAGTTCTATATTTTCAGCTTCTTCCAAGGCTTTGTTGAGCGCCCCCAATTTGTTATATACTTCTTGCAGTTCGTTTTCGGGTACCGATTCTGAAACCACTCCGGCACCAGCCTGATAATGTAGGGTCTTGTTTTTGCTCAAAAACGACCGGATGATGATGGCGTGGTTGTAATTTCCGTCAAAATCCATAAAACCGATGGCACCTCCATAGAAGGCACGACTGCGGTTTTCATAGTCTTCTATCAATTGCATGGCCCTGTGCTTGGGCGCCCCGCTAAGCGTACCGGCAGGAAAAGTATCTGCCACGATCTGCATGGTTGAGGTACTGTCTTTTTTGACACCTGTCACTTTGGACACCAAGTGAATCACGTGTGAATAGAATTGGATTTCACGGTCTTTTTCAACCACCACCTGATTGCCGTGTCGGCTGAGGTCGTTTCTTGCCAAGTCCACAAGCATAACATGTTCGCTGTTCTCTTTGTGATCTTGTGCCAATTTGCGTGCACGGGTGGCATCTTGGGCGTCGTTTCCGGTGCGGCGAAAGGTTCCCGCTATGGGGTGTATCTCGGCCTTGCCATCTTTGACAATAAGCTGTGCTTCGGGTGAGCTGCCAAAAATCTTGTAGTCACCAAAATCAAAATAAAACAGATAGGGCGACGGATTGACCGACCGCAACACTCTATAGAGGCTAAACTCATCTCCCGAAAAAGCTTGAGAAAAACGTCTTGACAACACAATTTGAAACACATCTCCTCTGTGGCAATGGTGAATGCCTTTTTTGACCAACTCCACAAACTCATCATCTGTGAGGTTGGACGTGGGTGTGCCTTTGCGCGCAAAAGGGTAGGTGCTAATGTTGCGAGACTGCAAAAGTCGAACCACCTCTTCCAAGTTGTTTTCTGCATCATAGCAATGGGCATACAAATCGGCCTGATTGTTAAATACGTTGATGGCAATCACATTTTGGAACAGGGCGTAATAGAGGTCAGGAATGTCTACATCGACTTCTTTTTTGGTAAGGGTGATGTCCTCAAAATACTGTACCGCCTCGTAGGAAGTAAAGCCAAAAAGCCCATTGGACACAAAGCGATCCCCGCCAAAATCTCCCTCAAAACATTGGGCAAAGTCCGCAATGCGGTCTGCTATTTTGGTTTGGGGACTCACAGACTCCTCGCTTGTTTTTCCGTCCGGATATAGGCATGACAACAAGCCATGCTGCAGTTTTACTTCGGCCACCGCATTGAAACATATATAGGCTACGCTGTTGTCATTGGCTCCGTAGTCAGAACTCTCCAGTAGCACACTGTTTGGGTAGCGATCCCGAATCTTTAGGTACATATTGACTGGTGTCATGGTGTCAACCAGTAGCTTTCGGTGATGTGTTTGCAGTTTGTATTTCATTTTTCCAAAAATAAAAAAAGGCTTGTCGCGATGACAAGCCTGATTATAAATTGTAACATACTAGGTGCCTACCGCGATTATTTATCACAGCTAGACCACCAATTGTATGTGTGTATCGTTTTCATTGGGCCAAATATATAAAGCACAGTTTATATAGCCAATACTTACAATGAAAAATTATTTTGCATTGTTGTGCGATCCGTCACAGTAGCCGTCCGGGTCTTGGGTGTTGCCACACCCGCATTTAGGTCTATCGGTAGTTTTCATCATTAAAAGTTTAGCGTTACGTCAATATCAAATTCGTTGTCGATGGCTTTATTGCCCAAATTGTCAAAAAAGCTATCTGAGCCATAGCGGATGTCATAAAGTGTTCGGTCTATTTTAACCTTGGCTATAGCGCTGTTTTCGTCCACTGTCATGTCAAAGACGACCGCATGCGTTTGTCCTTTGATGGTAAAATCTCCGGTAACTGTGTAGCCGTTGGCATCGCCAGTCACTTGGGTGATTTTCATATGGGCTTCGTTGTGGGCTTCCACGCCAAAAAAGTCATCTTGTTAGTACCACCATGGCGTTTGTGATGGTGCCTAGTAGTTTTTTGTATTTGCCACGAGGCACCCC